>JAUXGQ010000477.1 GCA_030621975.1 Gammaproteobacteria bacterium
CAGTCGCTGCGAAAAAAGGCGGCCAAGAAGGGGTTGGACCGGAATCAGTGGTTTTTCAATGTCGAGCACGTCGCCCGCAAGCAGATCGGTAAAGAGACCGTGACCTATGTGGCGAATATCCTGAAATACTACATCGCCTTCGAATCCGCTGAAGCGACCCTCGAAAAACGGGGCCGGGCGGGGGCGGGTGTCAAAGGCTCGACCATGTAGGCTGGATTCGCGGCATACGGGCACGGCCTGGCGGCGGCACACTCTCCGCGTGGAGTTGCTGTGATAGACAGGATTAACAGGATTGTTCAGGATTTACAGGATCTCCGTAGATTCTGAGCTTTGTGTAAAGCGTAAGCACCCCCGATGGCCTTCTCGGTAAGATCCGCGTCCGGACGGCAGTTTCAACATCCTGTCAATCCTGTGAAATCCTGTTAATCCTGTCCATTCTCTTCTTCCCCTTTGCGGCACCGCAGCATAAGGTTGGTTGGAAATCCAGGCTAGAATTAAAGAAACGCCCACAACACGGGATATTCCTGATGGCGGTGACTGGCAGAGGCAGTCGGCATTACCTGGGCCTGCGCGGCAAGTTGATCCTTGCTGTCCTGGTGGCGGGCACTATCCCCATCGTGGTGGGCCTCTGGGTCGCCTATGACAAAGGCAACACCGAGTTACAGGAGGTAATCGGCGACGGCTTCAAGGCGCTGGCGAAGGACAGCGCGTTCAGCATCGACCGGGATATCCAGCGGGCGGTTGCCGCCGACACTGAATTGGCCCAACTGGCGGGTGACGATTCCGGGGTCAGGGACTTTCTTATCCAGCAGGCCTCCGGGCGAGATGCGGGCCGGCCGGCGGCACGTTTCGACTGGCCCAAACCCTTTTCGTCTGACGGCGCACAGAAGCTTGTTATTGCGTCGTGGGTTACCGGGCCTGACACCGTTGCCGCCCGGGGGGGCGTGCTCGCCGGGCTGCGCCTTGACAGGGACAGCAATCGCTACGCATTCGAGATCCTTACCCCCATCCAACAACGGCAGACCGGTGGCCGCATCGGATGGCTGCACCGCCTCTACGATGTGAAAAGGTTTCTGGATCCCCTGATTTACCCTATCCGCTTCGGTGACACCGGCCACGTCATGGTGATAGACGATCAGGGCGCCATCGTGAGCTGTCCTCTCTTGCCCACGGGCTCCCGGATCGACGATCTGCGTCTGGTCAGCCGGGTAGCGACGGACAGGGCGGGCTGGATCAAAGCCGAAGCCGATGGACATGGGGCGCGCCAGTTTTCCCTTATCGGGCATGCGCCGCTGCCCGCTGTCACGTCTCTGTTGAGCGGGGGCGGTTGGTATACCTTCGTATGGCAGGACTCGCGGGAGATTTTTGCGCCGGCGCGCAGTCTGATGAACGGCGTGACGCTCGCGGGTGTACTGGCGGTGGGTCTGCTCGGTGTGCTGGGATACTATGCCAGCCGGCACATCGTTCAACCGATCCAAAAGCTGCGCACGGGAGCGATCCAGGTGGCGGGTGGCGACCTCGACCAGAAGCTGGAGGTGCGTACCGGGGACGAAATCGAGGAACTTGCGGAGCAGTTCGACGAGATGCGGCTTCAATTGCGCAAACTGATCGGCGGTCTGGAAGAAAAGGTGGAAGAGCGCACCAGGGAACTGCGGGCGACACAGGCGGAAAAGGATCAGGTAGTGGAACAGTTGATTCAGGCCGAGAAGGTGGCCGCCATCGGTACCATGGCCAGTGGCATCGGCCACGAAATCAACAATCCCCTATATGCCATTCTCGGCATGGCGGAAGCGATTCGCGACGCAACGGATGTTGCCAGGTGTCGCGAACATGCCCAGGACATCATCAAGTACTCTACCCACATCTCGGACATCGTCAAGGACCTCTCCGGCTACATCCGCCCCGCTGCTAGACAGGATCTGGAAGCCGTCGACATCAACCGGGAACTCGCGGAAGCCATTGCCATGGCGCGTCACGCGCTGCTTTCAGATCATGTCAGCTTTCAGCAGGACCTGGGCTCGGTATCGGCGGTGCAAGCAAAGCCTGAGGAGTTGCGGCAGGCTTTTTTCAACATCATCCGCAACGGGATTCAGGCGATGAAGGGGAACGGCACCCTCGCCATCCACAGCGGTCAAAAGGACGGCTGGGTCGAAGTGCAGATTCGCGACTCGGGACCGGGCATTGCAAAAGAGCACCAGGGCAAGATCTTCGATCCCTTCTTCACCACCAAAGGGCCGGACGAAGGGGAAGGGCTGGGATTGTACATCGTCCAGCAGATCGTCAAAAAGTACCAGGGAAGCATCAGTCTGGACAGCCGCCCAGGTCAGGGAGCGAGTTTTCTTTTTCAGTTCCCGCCCAGCGGGGAACACCGATAGGAGGAAAAGATATGCTGCATAAGATTCTGATCGTAGATGACGAGGAGCCGGTGCGTAAGGTTATTCGCCTGCAGCTCAGTGGGACCCGTTACGAGATTCTGGAGGCCGAAGATGGGGAACAGGCGATTCAGATCCTCAATGACAACACCTTGTTGGTGGAACTTATCATCTGCGACGTGCGGATGCCCAAACTCAACGGCGTCGAGGCAGTCGCCTATTTTCGCCGCGAATATCCAAAGACACCGGTTATCGTGTTGACGGGTTATCCAGACGTCAATCTGGGGGTAGAGTTCATGCGCGAGGGGGTGGCCGACTATCTGGTAAAACCGGTGGCAAAGGAGACCTTGCTCAAGGCGGTCGACAAGGCGATCAGTGACCGGCCGCGCTTCAGCGAGTCCCTGAGCGGTATGTAACCGCGATGGATGGGTACTAATGTTGGTTTGCTGTATCGGACAACCACAGTCTGCAGGAGCCGGCTTGCCGGCGCACAAGGCCACCGACCGGAGCGCGTTCGCCCGCAA
>JAUXGQ010000182.1 GCA_030621975.1 Gammaproteobacteria bacterium
CACCGTGGCCTTCGAACTGCGGCCGTCCTGCAACAATACCTGGATCTCGCCAAGGTCCAGGCCATCGAGGAGGTCGAGATCGAGTGCCAGGCTCCGGATCTGGAGCTATTGTTAGCGGACTGGCTGAATGCGCTGGTCTACGAGATGGCGGTACGCGGGTTGTTGTTCAGCCGTTTTCAGGTGAGCATCGAAGCGAATCACCTGACCGCCAGGGCCCAGGGTGAACCTGTAGATCGTGCCCGTCACCAGCCGGCGGTAGAGATCAAAGGTGCCACCTACACGGAACTGCATGTCGATGCGAGACCCGAGGGCGGTTGGCGGGCCCAATGCGTGGTGGACGTGTAATGACCGGCCCCGTCCGAACCCCAGTTTCTCTTTGCCGGCCCGGTATCATCGAAGTGGAGACACCCCATGGACCCCGCACAGTTTGACCGTCGTTCCGAGTATGAGTGGGAGATCCCCGTGTCTGGCGCCATGCGGGTCCCCGCGGTCATCTTCGCCAGCGAGGAGCTCATCGCCGACATGGACCAGAAGGTCTACGAGCAGGCGGTCAATGTAGCCACCCTGCCGGGGATCGTACAGGCTGCCTACGCCATGCCGGATGCCCACTGGGGATACGGTTTTCCCATCGGCGGCGTCGCCGCCTTCGACCCCGAGCAGGGCGGCGTGGTGTCGGCCGGGGGCGTCGGCTTCGACATCTCCTGCGGGGTGCGCACCCTGCACACCGGGCTCAGGCACGAGCAACTGGAACCGCTCAGAGAGCAACTGGCCAACAGGCTGTTCCAGACCATACCGGCCGGCGTAGGCAGCACCGGCCGGATACGACTGAGCATGGGCGAGATGGATCGAATGCTGACCGGCGGCGCCCGCTGGGCGGTCAAGCAGGGGTATGGGTACCGGGAGGATCTCGATCACATCGAAGAACAGGGGTGTATGGCCGGGGCAGTGCCGGAAATGGTCTCCGACCACGCCAAAAAAAGGCAGCGCAACGAGATGGGGACCCTGGGTTCAGGTAACCATTATCTCGAGCTACAGCAGGTCATGGAGATATTCGACCGGGACATCGCCACCGCCTTCTCACTCGCCCCCGGCGACATCCTCATCAGCATCCACTGCGGCTCCAGGGGACTGGGACATCAGATCGGTACCGAGTTTATGAAGAGCATGGCCGTCACCGCAGGTCAGTACGGCATCCACCTGCCCGACCGTGAACTTGCCTGCGCCCCATTGGACTCCCCGCTGGGCCAACGCTACCTGGGCGCCATGCGCGCCGGCATCAACTGCGCCCTGGCCAACCGCCAGATCATCACTCACCTGGCGCGTGAGACCTTTGCCGAGGTGATACCGGAGGCAGACCTCACCCTGCTCTATGACGTCTCCCACAACACCTGCAAGCTCGAAGAACACCGGATCGACGACCGTCCCCGGCAACTTTATGTGCACCGTAAGGGGGCCACCCGAGCCTTCGGACCAGGCCACGCCGACCTGCCCCCCGCCTTCAAAGCGGTGGGCCAACCGGTGCTCATCGGCGGTTCCATGGGCACCGCCTCCTACATCCTGGCAGGCACCAGAGAAGCGGAGACACGCTCTTTCAGTTCCGCCTGCCACGGTGCCGGCCGCGCCATGAGCCGCCGCGCCGCCACCCGCAAGTGGCGCGGGCGGAATCTGGTGGACGAACTGGCGGCGCGGGGCATCCTTATCCGCAGCCCTTCGCTGCGCGGTGTCGCGGAAGAGGCCCCCGGGGCATACAAGGACGTCAGTGCTGTAGTGGACGCCACGCATCGAGCCGGTCTCGCCAGGAAAGTGGCACGACTCGAGCCTCTGATCTGTATCAAGGGATGATGGGCCGTTGCCGGCTTGAGGCATTGACCGCCTTGCATTTCAAATGCAGCGTCCGGCGGGCTGGAACACGATAACTCCACGCTTCCACAACAGGTCGCTCTGGTGCCTACCAAAGAGTTTTTTATCTTGTTACTTCTGCTGGCGGCAAATGGCACACCTTTATTAGTTCGCATGGCCCTAGGCAAGCGCTGGAGGCGGCCGCTGGACGCTGGCCGGGTGCTGGCCGATGGACGAGCCTTGTTCGGCCCATCTAAGACGCTGGCCGGACTGGTAGCGGCCTTACTGGCCAGCACGCTATTGGCATTGATCCTCGGTTTCGGCTGGTCGGTCGGTCTGTTGGTCGGCGGCTTCGCCATGCTGGGGGACCTGTTTTCGAGTTTCGTCAAACGACGTATGGGATTGCGTTCCAGTGCCATGGCGTTGGGGCTGGATCAGGTGCCCGAGTCGTTGTTTCCCCTGGTGGTATGCGCTCCCCTGCTGGACCTTTCCTGGACCCAGGTGTCTCTGTTGACGCTGGCCTTCCTGATTTCGGAACTGCTGCTGTCGCGCCTCGCTTTTCACTTAGGGTTTCGTCAACATCCTTACTAAGGGCTCGCGCAAAAATAAGTGGCACTGACGCGCCACATTATTCTAATCATCGACTGGATACCTGATTATCCCCGAGGAGGCATTTTTATCGGCTCGAACCGTTTAATCGGAACCCGCAAAAAACCGCCGCAGAAATCTCAATACATTCCCGCCCATGATCCCGACAATCTCCACTTCTGAAAACCCGGCCGCCTGCAGCGCCTCGGTCAGTCGCGGCAGACCGGTGACGTCGAAAGGGGTGGTCACGGCACCATCGAAATCGCTACCCAGGGCCAGATACTCCGCGCCCACGAGATCGGCGCTATAACGCAGCGCCTTGACGATATCCTCAACCCGGGTTCCACATACCGCGTGTTCGAAAAAGCCGATACCGATGATCCCCCCGGAGCTGGAGATGGCCTGCAGGTGTTCATCGGAGAGATTGCGCCGGTGGTCGCAGGTCCCCCGCACCCCGGTATGAGAAGAGATCAACGGCCCGGTGACGATCGTCAATACATCATCGATGAGCCGATCCGAGCTGTGTGCCAGATCGAGGATCATCGGTTTCGCCTCGATGCGCTGCACCAGTGCCCGGCCAAATGCGGTCAGTCCCGCTTTATCCGTGCCCTGACCGGAACCCCCTACCCTGTTGTCGAACAGGTGCACCAGTCCGATCATGCGGTAGCCGGCGTCATAGAGCCGGTCCAGGTTCTCCAGCTTCCCCTCCAGGGCATGGGCACCCTCGAGTGCCAACAGGGCACCCACCGTCTGATCCGGGGAGTCGTGTCGGCTCAGCATGCGTTCTAAAGAAGGGGCATCCGTGACCAGCATCAAACCGCCCTGGGAACGGTCGACGAAGCGCCGCAGTTTATGGGCCTGATACAGCGCCCGCTCCAGCAGACTGCCCCAGGTGGGGGGTGGCCACAACTGGGCCATCGTCAGCAAGGTAATACTGTCCGTATCCGCGGCATTGGCCTCATAGTTCAGATCTTTGGGGACTTTGGTGACGGCACTGAACACCTGCAGCCCGACATTGGCCTGCCTGAGGCGGGGCAGGTCCAGGTGCCCGTACTCAGCGCGTTCGAGCAGGTCGCGATCCCACAACAGGGTGTCGGCATGCAGATCCGCGACGAACAATCCATCATGTGATGTGCGTGCACGAGCGGAAACAGCGTAGGGAGGCTTGTCGATCACGCGATTGAATAATCGTTCCACCCGTGGCGGCAATTGCCACGCCAGTATCGACAGCACCGCTACCAGCGCCACCAGGATCACGCCTATCACGACCGATCGACGCGGCTTCATCTCAGACATTCCATCAGGATCTGCATAAACTCCTCCGGTTTTTCGGCATACAGCCAATGTCCGGTAGCGGCCATCATGCGCATCCGGGCGTGGGGAAACAGTGCCATGATACGCTGCATGGCGGTCTGGTCCACATAATCTGAACGCTCAGCGTAGACGAAACAGGCGGGGCCGGGAAACTGCTGCTGGCCGGACAGCGGTGGAAAATCCATCAGGGTGTGTATCTGTTCCGACACCACCTCCAGGTTGATACGCCAGTAGTATCGGTCGTCCCGAAAAGCGAGGTTCTGGAGTAGATAGTTTACCAGCGCCGGATTGCCCAACCTGTCCAACAGGCGGGTCTGGGCCTCGGCACGGCTGTTCAGGCGCCCGGTATCCAATGCTTGAAGCGCGGAAATAATGGTAGCGAAGCGATTGGCGTAGCGCACCGGCGCCATATCCGCGGCCAGCAGACGATCGACCCGCTCAGGATGCTGCAGGGCAAGCCACATGGCGACTTTGGCGCCCATGCTATGCCCTATGACAGCCACCTGCTCCAGCTGTAATTGGTCCAGCAAACGCAACACATCCCCGCTCATCGCCGGGTAGTCCATGCTCGCGGCATGCGGCGACCGTCCATGGTTGCGAAGATCCGGGCAGATCACCCGATAGCGATCTTGGAGTTGGCGGACGATGCCGTGCCAGTTGACCGACGAACCGAACAGCCCGTGCAGAAACACCAGTGCGGGCCGGCTGTCCGATGGCTGCCCGTATTCACGGTAGTAGAGAGCGTATGTGTTCACGAACATAATAAATGGCCGTGGCTAAATTTCTATTGCCCCTAAACGCTTACTTCTTTCGTTTCCGTGGCGGCAACAGATCGGTGATGCTGCCTTCAGCCATCTCCGCGGCGAAGCAGACGGTCTCCGACAGGGTGGGATGTGGATGTATTGTCAGGCCTATATCCTCGGCATCCGCACCCATCTCCAGTGCCAACACCGTCTCCGCAATCAGTTCCCCGGCATTGGTACCCACTATGCCCGCGCCGAGGATGCGCTTGGTTTCGGGATCGAACAACAGCTTGGTAAAACCCTCGTCACGGCCTATCCCCAGGGAACGACCACTGGCGGCCCAGGGAAACATCCCTTTTTCGTAGGCTATACCCTGCTGTTTAGCCTCGGTTTCGGTCAAGCCCATCCAGGCGATTTCCGGATCGGTATAGGCCACCGACGGAATGCTGAGAGGGTCGAACTGTGCAGGCTTCCCCGCGATCACCTCTGCCGCCACCTTGCCTTCATGGGTTGCCTTGTGGGCCAGCATCGGATTGCCCACCACATCGCCAATGGCGAATATATGGGGCGCGCTGGTGCGTTGGTGCTGGTCCACGGCTATGAACCCCCGCTCATCCACATCCACACCCGCGGCTTCCGCCCCTATCCGGTGACTGTTCGGGCGCCGGCCCACAGCCACCAACACCTTGTCGTAGAACTCCGATTCCGGTACATCCTTCCC
>JAUXGQ010000351.1 GCA_030621975.1 Gammaproteobacteria bacterium
CCGGATCATGAATCCGACCACGGATGTCCTGGAACAGCGGGTCGCGGCCATGGAAGGCGGTGTTGCTGCACTGGCCCTGGCATCCGGAATGGCGGCCATCACCGCCGCCCTGTTTACCATAACCGAAAGCGGCGACAATATCGTCGCCACCTCCACGCTGTATGGCGGCACCTACAATCTGTTCGCCCATACGCTGCCGCGCCTCGGCATCGAGGTGCGCTTTGCGGATCCCACGGACATCGACGCCATGGCCGCCCTGATCGATGCCAGGACCAAGGCCGTGTTCTGCGAAACCATCGGCAACCCGGCGGGTAACGTCATCGATCTCACCGCGATCGCCGATATGGCGCACAGTCGTGGGGTGCCGCTGTTGGTGGACAACACGGTGCCAACCCCCTATCTGTGCCGCCCCTTCGAACACGGCGCCGATATCTCGGTGCATTCACTGACCAAATACATGGGTGGACATGGCACCACCATTGGTGGAATCGTCGTGGATTCGGGAAAGTTCGACTGGGTCGGCAACAAGGTGCGGTTTCCGTGTCTCAATGAACCCGATGCATCTTATCACGGTGTGGTCTACACCGAGGCCTTCGGTCCGGCTGCTTATATCGGCCGCGCCCGGGTCGTGCCCCTGCGCAATATGGGCGCCGCTTTGTCGCCGTTCAACAGTTTTCAGGTGCTGCAGGGCGTCGAAACCCTACCGGTGAGAATGGACAGGATCTGTGACAACACGCTCACCGTGGCAGAATACTTGACGAATCATGAACAGGTAAGCTGGGTCCGATACGCGGGTCTCGAGGACCATCAGGACAAGCCCCTGGTGGACAAGTACATGGGCGGACGTGCCTCCGGTATCCTGTCTTTCGGCATCAAGGGGGGCATCCAAGGGGGCACCATGTTCATCGATGCCCTCAAGCTTGTTACCCGTCTGGTGAACATAGGCGATGCGAAATCCCTGGCCTGCCACCCGGCCACTACCACTCATCGCCAGCTGGGTCCTGAGGAACTGGCTAAAGCGGGGGTATCCCCCGACCTCGTGCGCCTGTCCATCGGACTCGAGCACATCGATGACATCTTAGAGGACGTGGAACAGGCGCTGAAGGCGGCAAAGTGAAGTATGAGATCGAGCTGCTGGGGACAGAGACGGGGTATGACGGTTTCTTTGAACTGAAACGGTTTCGCCTGCGTCACAGTTTGTATGCCGGCGGATGGAGCCCCGAGATCACGCGGGAACGGGTGGAGCGCAAGGAAGCGGCATCCGTCCTGCTCTATGACCCTGGCCTGGACCGTCTGGTGATGATTGAGCAGTTTCGTATTGGCGCTTTGGAGTGGGGAGCTGGGGCCTGGCTGTTGGAAGCAGTGGGCGGCCTCATAGAACCGGGACAGACGCCCCAGAATGTGGCGCGTCGGGAAGCACTGGAAGAAACGGGCTGTGAGGTTCTGGACCTGTGGCCGATTTGCGAGTTTCTTGTCAGCCCCGGTACGGCAACGGAGAAGATTCATCTGTACTGCGGCCGAGTCGATGCTCATGGCGTCGGCGGTGTTTTCGGTTTGGCGGAAGAGGGCGAGGACATCCGGGTTGAAGTGCTGTCGTTCGATGCCGCGGTCAGTGAACTCTACGGAGGGCGCATTAATTCCACCAGCGCCATTATCGCACTGCAGTGGTTGGTGGGGCATCGGGATGAGGTTCGTGGAACTTGGCGGTGATAGGCCGGACTTCACACAAAGTG
Organism: Gammaproteobacteria bacterium; assembly: GCA_030621975.1. Taxonomy (GTDB): domain Bacteria; phylum Pseudomonadota; class Gammaproteobacteria; order Chromatiales; family Chromatiaceae; genus JAUXGQ01. Next base: position 1,734 of record JAUXGQ010000351.1, read on the forward strand.
GAGTGGAGATCGACGCAGAATTCCTGAGGGAGCACTTCGTTTTTGGCGATTAAAGAATGGACAGGATTAACAGGATGTTACAGGATTGACAGGATGTTGAAATGTGCCGTCCAGACGCAGATCTTACCGAGAAGACCATCGGGTGTGCGTATGCTGTACACAAGGTTCAGCATCTATGCAGATCCCGTGAATCTTGAACAATCCTGTTAATCCTGTCCTTTCTTAACGCCCTAGGGCAACGGGTTGCGCCCGATTCCGGTCCCTGGTAAACGCTGCGGGTTAGGGTATTGGTTCCACCAGCACCTGAAGGGTCTGGTCTTGCTTGCTAAGGGTACTGGCCCGCACCCTGCCGTCTCTCTGATCCCGTTCGGCGCTGCTGTCTACCCCGGCGATGGTGATCCATTCCCCCAGTCGACCTCTTACCACGGTCTGCGCCTCCTGAAATTTGAACTGCATATCGTGTTGAGGATAATCGTGGCTTGGTGTTTCCGCCTGTTGATGAATCGCCAGAGTGACCTGCTCCCCGTTGAGTCGGGGGATCACGTAAAATCCGGTGACGGCATCCCGATAGTAGGTATTACTTCCGCGGCCCCAGCGGCCAGAGGAATAATTGTGGATAGGTACGGAACGGCCGGTTTTGATGAAAGCGGGGCTTCCTTCCAGGGTTTGAACCTTTTGTGTGACGTCCTGCTGTCGGCGCGTGTGATACTTCATGCCGCTGGCATGAATGCTCACCCCGCTTCGCGGGACGGGTTGTCCCGTCCTCACGCGGGCCCGGCGTTCATTATCCCCTGTCTCCAGGTTGGTGCCGTAAGCAAAGCGCTGTCCGGTCCTTTCCTGGGGATATCCGCGCCGTACCGAGATCATCAACCGGCGCAGTGGTCGGTCGATCTCGGCAAGAATCTTGCGGATTTCGCGCATGCGGTCGGGTGCTGCGCGAACGATGAGCTTATTGTCCTTTCCAACCACGGTTCCGTCCGGTCCCGCGAAGGGCTTGACCAATGGCACGATGTCTTTCGCGGGACGTCCCTTGAGATCGATGATCTCCACCGGATAGTCCGCGGCCGCACCGCCGACCGAGAGTAGGAAGATTAAAAGCGTGTTGAGTAATTTAGCCATTGAGGTCCCCGCGCATAGCTGAAAGATCAGCGGGGAAACTTCGGCCGCAAAAGCTCTGCCCCCGGAGCAGGCGGGGCAGAGGAGTCGACTGTTTCCACCGCACATTAGAGGCTATCGGCACTTACAGAAAAGAATTTAAAGTGCCCGGCCTGGCGGAAAAGGGCCATTGTAAGCGCAGCAGGATCGATGCAGCCAAAAAGCGGAACCGAGTTCCGCAACCCGGATCGGATCATATCGTTACCCCTATCCCGATACACTACTCGCGCGGAGACGCAGAGAAAGCCAGCCGGGATCAGATATACAGCCGTCTGAGCTCCGGGTCGGGTTCGCTGTGTTCCCACATCTCTCTGAAGAACTCGTCCAGCCGGCGGTTTTCCAGCGGGTCATGAAAACTGGCAATGCCCCGATAACGGCTTGCGAGCTTGCGGTAGACGAAGCCGCTGTTATCCACGAGCATGAAGTTCTCGGGCTGCTGCAGATGGTCCGGGTGGGGTTTGTGCAGTTCGATGGCGCTGCTCAATCGCCTGGCCAGTTCCACCAGTCGGTGTCCTTCCTTGATGGCCTTTGCGTTGTCCTGAAGAAGCACCTGAATCCGAGCATACTGGCTGCTCAATGCCAGCTGTTTAACCCCGTCAAGAAACAGCTGCTGATCAAAAACCGATGCATCGAGATCGCGGGAGAATATGAGCACTTGACGCCGTGCCTGGCCAAGCATGTGAGTACTGATATCCCGGAGCTCCCGAACATCTGAAAATTCCAGGGTGCCGGCGGTCTCTGCGAGAACGCAATGCGCGACGTCGGTCTGCTTGATCATTCGCCAACCTGTTTGGCTGAAACTTCGGCCGATTCAAATGACTTACAGCCCCTGACCCTGACATAGCAAGTCGGATCGTAGCC
>JAUXGQ010000118.1 GCA_030621975.1 Gammaproteobacteria bacterium
GCCAGACGCCAATGGCTATCAGTGCGGTCAACCCGCCCATTATGAGATAGAGCCAGCGGTAGTCGAGCTGTAACAGATCACTTCCAAGCCAGATCAAAACGAAAGTGATAACGGAGGCAAATGATCCGGCGGCGATCAGCCGTCCCAGGGTCTCTGCGGCGTCTGATTCGTCAATCCACTGCAGGGTCAATGAGGTCTGTAAAGTCTCATAGTAGTGAAAGCCCAAAGACATCAGGATAGTGGTCAGATAGAGACCGAGAGCCGAAGGGAAAAATCCGGTCAGTGCAGTACCTATACCCAGCAGCAGCAGAGAGAGATAGGCCAGTCTCTGCTCTTTAGATAATCAGCAGAAGAAAGACGACGGCGAATGCCAGAAAGCCGGGGATCTCCCGCAGGCTCTGAAGTATGCCCATCTCCCTGCCGGTAAAGCTGGCCTGTTCAATGGCGAAATTATTGATCAGAGTCTGCCATGCCGCGAAACTGAGAGGGACCGCAAGGGTCATCAGCATCAGCAGAATCTCGGGGCGTCGCCAGCCTGAAATATTAGTCGTCATCATGCATGCTATTGTCCTGTAAAAGTCGCTGAAAAAACAGGCTGAATTGACGGGGGTCAGCAAACGCTGGCTGTGCTTGAGTAACAATTCCCCATGCACGGAGCTCCCGCTAATCCACCAGAAAGCGAATCCCGCAGCGGACACCTCCCGGGATCTCGTGGTCGGGATTCGGCAACAATAGCCGAACCCCAAAGGTGTCGCTGGCGGCATCGACGACGCGATCCACAACCGTCACCGTGGCCGTCTGTTGACTTGCCCCTGGATACCTGGGCGTCACCTCGGCCTGCATCCCGACCCGGATGGCACCGAAGTAATCGACCGATGCGATGATCTCCACGTGCAAGGGATCGATCTTGGCGATCTTGACGATCGGGCGGTTCTCAGCGGACTCGCCCGGCGACATCATGCGCTCGACCACGACGCCGTCTACCGGGCTGCGCACCGTGCGATTCTCCAAAATCCGCTGTGCCCGTGTCAGTTCCAGGCGCGCGATCGCCCTGCGCTCGATGGCCTGTTGCAGCCGCAACTCTGCCCGGGTCGCGTCCGTCGCGGCCCTATCTTTTTCCGCGTACGAGATCGCTTTGGCGCTGGATAGCTTGTCGATACGTTCCTTCTCTCGCCGCGCAAATGCCAGGGTCTCGCGCAACTCCTGGATCTCCGCCTTGAACCCGGCCCTTGCCTTGGACAGCTCTACGGTCGTCAGTGCAACATCGCGGTGCAGGTGGGCGATGGCCTGCCCCTCCTCCACCAAATCCCCGCGACCGACCAGCAGTTCCTGAAGTATACCTTCCTCCCGGGCGCTGACTTCGACCACGGTCTGTGGCTTGATGAGACAATCGAACCCGGCAAGCTCCTCGGCGTGTGCGCCCCACACGGTGCACAAACTGGAAAGGATCATTACCCCCACCGCAGATCGGAGCCGGAGATCTTGTATTGTCGTTGACATGCTTCTCATCATCCTAATAAACACAAAAGCCAAGACGGGAATGGCACTTACTTACGCTTAAAAGCCCCGCCATTGCGAGCGTAGCGTGGCAATCTCCCTGGTCGTGCCGGGGTTCTGGAGATTGCTTCGTGCCTCGCAATGACGACTATTTTGATTAAGCTAAGTGCCATTCGGCCAAGACGGGTTACTCCATCTTCCCACTGAAGGCGAGCATCTTGCCGATCTGCTCGTCGAGCTTTAACAACTGACGCCGGATCCTGGCATGGCGCCGCTCGGCCCCGTGTTGGGACAGATGAAATATCAGGCGTCCGAAGGCGCCGGCCTTCGACGCGTTACCAGGGACCAGGCGTGCGAGCCAGCGCCAGCTGTTCTTCGCCACCAGGTCGTCTTCCAGGGAGACCATATACTGGTAGCTGCCGGGATCCCCCTGACGGCCGCAGCGGCCATAGAGCTGCCGGTCGATGCGCTCGGCCTCATGCCGCTCGGTGGCAAGCACCTGCAATCCACCAGACTCCGCCACGCCATGTCCGAGCTTGATGTCGGTCCCGCGCCCTGCCATGTTGGTCGCGACTGTCACGGTACCGGGCTGGCCGGCCTGTACGACAGTCTCTGCTTCGTCCTGGTCCTGTCGGGCATTGAGGACACGGTGGGTGATGCCCGCGGAGGTCAGCAAGGCGCTCAGGTGCTCGGAGGCCCGGACCGACGTGGTCCCGACCAAGACCGGACTTCCTTGGGTGTGCAACGCACCGATGCGGTCGACAACGGTCGCCCACTTGGCATCCTCGGTCCGATACACCTCACCCGGCAGCTCGATACGCCGTAGCGGCCGATTCGTCGGCACGGTGACCAGGTTTACATGGTAGACGGCCCAGAGCTCGCCGACCACTTCCCTGGCCGTGCCTGTCATGCCCGCCAGGCGCAGATAGCGGCGAAAGAACCGTTGGAAGCTGATCCTCGCAAGGGTCTCTGCCTGAGCCGTGATCTCGCAGCCCTCCTTGGTCTCGACGAGCTGGTGCAACCCCCGTTCCCAGCTCCGGTCCGGCATCAGGCGGCCGGTATACTCGTCAATGATCTGGACCTTTCCGTCCTTGATCAGGTAATGCTGGTCCCTCACCAGGAGTTCTCGGGCATAGAGGGCTTGACTCACCAACTCCTCCCGGCGTCGGGTTCCGGCCCAGACGCCGCTCATTTGCGCGACGCGGCCTGACAGCCTCTCCTTACCGCTGTCGGTCAGTTCCACCCCGCGCCGTACCAGGTCGATGCGGTAGTCTTCCTGCGGCTCAAGGCCGGATGCCAACGCTAACGCCTCCCGGTAAAACATCTCCTGGTCGCCGCCCTCTTCGCTTCGGGAAATAACCAAAGGGGTCCTGGCCTCGTCGATCAGCACACTGTCGGCCTCATCGAGGATGGCGAAACAAAGCCCCCTCAACAACAGCCTGTCGCCCATAGCACGCTCACCGAAGAGCCCGTCGAGACGCATGCGCATGGCGCCGAGATCGCCGCGGACCATGCGATCCCGCAAGTAGTCGAAGACCAGCTGTTTATTGGTGCAGTAGACGATGTCGCTGGCGTAGGCGGCTCGGCGCTCGGCGTGTTCCATACCATCGACGATGGTGCCGACGGTGAGGCCCAGGGCACGGTACACCGGCCCCATCAATTCCGCATCGCGTCGGACCAGGTAGTCGTTGACGGTAATGATGTGCACCGGAATACCGGCCATGGCCGCGGTGGCCGCAGGCAAGGTTGCTGTCAGGGTCTTGCCTTCGCCGGTCTGCATTTCGGCAACCATCCCCTGGAGCATGACCCAGCCCCCGAGGAGCTGAACATCGAAATGGCGCATGCCCAGCACCCGCATCGATTGCTCACGCACCAGGGCAAAGGAACGGATGCAGGCGGCGTCCTGCAAACCTTCGGCGCGCAGCCGGCAGCGTACATCGCGCACGGCCTGATCCAGCTCGGTATCGCCCATCGCCGCCAGCGCCTCGTCTTGGGCCCGGATGCGCAGCACGACGCTTTCGTATCGTCCGGGGCGCCGGGGAAGCACAGGGCGCAGCATCCCCATCGCCCGGTCGAACAGCTGTTCGAAGCGTCCCGTGTGCGGCGCATCACGCTCCGGGTAGGTCCCCAGTACGATTCCCGGTCGAAGCGGTGGGTTCCCGGCCATCAGACGCCGAAGTGGGACAGGAACAGCTGACGCAGTGAGCGGTACCATTGAACCGCCAGCGACTCGAAACCGTGATCGAAACGGACATCGACACGGCGGCCAAGATAGTCCTTCGCCGCCGACTGCGGGAACTCCAGATCCAGGACAAATACCTTCTCCAGCGCTTTCAGGCCGCTGCCGTCCCGGGGGTCGACCGCGATCGCACCACCGCCGGAGCTTCCCAAGGCCTCGGAGGGCAGGCGAACGGTCGCAGCCGGTACCTGGCGGATAATACGGCTGGGTACCGCTTCAGCCTGCCAGTCAGCCACACGAAGTTGCACCGACAGGGTGCGATTCCTCACCATGCCGATGGCGTCTTGTCTCACCACGGCGCGTACTTCCGCTTTATCCGGTTCTATAACGTAAGCAATCAACTCGCCCCGCCGCACGAAGCGGCCCGCCAGATCGGCGGCATTGGGGACCACGAAACGTCCTCCAATCTGGCTGTGAATCACCAGAGCATCCAGCCGCTCGCGTGCGTGCTCCAGGTCCGCCTCGACCACATTAATCTCCTCACGCACGACCTGAGCCTGAGATCGGTCCCGCAGCTTTGCCTCGGTCAGGCGTGCTTCGAGTTCGCGCCGCCTTGCCTCGAGCAGCCGCACCTCCTGGCGCAGAAAGGGGTCGTCGGTCTCGATCAGCGCATCACCCGGATCGACCTGGCTGTCAGGCTCGGCCAGCAGGCGAACCACGGCCCCGTTTACCTGGGCCCTCACCCGCGACTGCTCGGGCAGCCAGACAACGCCCTCGGCGTGGGTCCAGGACGGCACCGGTACCAGCACCACGAAAGTCACGAGTGCCACCACCACTGAGGTCGTCGTCAGAACCGCCCTCGCCCGCTTCTTGTTGAGCCGCTGGTTATTAAGCACGAACCCGAGGCTCTTGAGCAACGGCCAGACCAACTGGATCGTGACGGCCCAGATCGCCAGAAGTACGCCGATGATGAAGAACTTACTGGCGATAAACAGGATGATCACGAACATAATGAACATCCGGTACAGGTAAGAGGCTATCCCATAGAACAAGAACCAGGAACGTTCTCCACGGGCCACGCTGGGGACTTCAGCGTCGTCACGTACATCGAAGAGATACCTTTGGACCAGGTAGCCCAAGTACTTCTTGGAGCGGGTGGCCAGGTTCGGGATCTCGATCAGGTCGCTGAGCACGTAGTAGCCGTCGAAGCGCAGCAGGGGGTTGCCGTTGAAGAACAGGGTCGACACACCGCCGATGAGCATGACGTTAAAGGCCAGGGCACGAACTGGGCCCGGCTCGACATTGAGCCACAACATCATGGCCAGGGCGGCCAAAAACAGTTCAACCATGATCCCTGCCGCGCCAACCACCATGCGTTTGTGCTTCTCTCGGAAGGCCGAGGCGGATGAGGCTTCCACGTAGGGGACTGGCATCAGCACCAGGAGCATGATGCCGATCTCGTGAACCTCGCCCCCCCAGTTCTTTGTGGCAAAGCCATGGCCCAGCTCATGCACCGCCTTGACCAGAGGGTAGGCCAGCCAGAGCATCAGCAGGTTCTCTGCCGTCAGGACCTGGTCGATGATGTTGTTGCTCAGCTCGGGCCAGTGGCTGGCGGCAAGCACCCCGCCGGCCAGCACGACGAGAAGCCAGAGGGCCAGGCCAAACCAGCTGAACAGGGGCCTGACCCAGGGTAGCCAGCGGGTCAGGAAGCGGTCCGGATCGAACAACGGGATGCGGATGGAAAGAGGCTGGGCCAGGCGCTGACGCAGTTGCCTCTGCTCCTGCTGCTCACGGCGCTGAAAGATCTCGCGGCTGTCTGGTGGCAGGTCGCACAGCAGGACGTCGGCGGCGTGCATCTGGCCGAGCAGGCGGATGGTCTCGTCCTGGGTTGGCGCGTCATCGCCCAGACGGGTAACGGCGGCATCCCAGATCTGCTGGACCGTGCGTTGACCGTCCATGAGGCCGATGAGGTAATGGGCGGCCACGGAGAAGCGGTGACAGCGCCCGGAAGAGGTATCTTCCAGTACGTACCAGACCTGGTCACGGTAGTCGTGCCGGTGGATCCTGGCGTGGCTGCGTGTCCGCGGCTTGAGGCCGGCGACACGGTACCAGGATTGGCTGAACAGTGATTCCGTCATTGGGTGTTAAGGATCATGGCCACCAGATCCACCACCTGAGCTGCAGCCAGTAGGCCAGCTTGTGGGTCCAGATCCAGAATAGATTGCGCTCGTCCACATTGATCTTGGCTACACCCTTCATTCCCGGGCGCAGGGTGCTCGACGAGCTCTCCAGGGCGGCCTCGACCCGAAATAGATTCCTGCCCTCCTTGGCGCTGGCCACGGGCGTGATCTTTTCGACCCTCACGCTCAGGAGTTCACCGGGGAGCCCGGCCAACGCCAGGGCTCCGAAGTCGGAGGCCAAGCGGTCTTAGGAA
>JAUXGQ010000210.1 GCA_030621975.1 Gammaproteobacteria bacterium
AATACCTTATACAGATCCAGCAGAAACCGGGTGGCCTGTTCGATGGCGCCATCGGGTATGCCGATCTTACGCGCCAGACTCTCCGCTTCGGCAGCGGTAAGCCCGGTGCCGGGATCGGCCGCTACCTTGTGAATCTTCTCCGGCGCCTTGGCGGCGACCTCCTCGATTTCGGTTCCCCCTTCGGAACTCGCCATCACCACCACCCGCTGGGAGCCGCGATCGACCACCAATCCCAGATAGAGCTCGGTCGCGATATCGGCGCCCTCTTCGATCAACAGCCTTTTGACGACCTTGCCCTCCGGGCCGGTCTGATGGGTCACCAGGGTCATGCCCAGGATATCGCTGGCGTGTGCTCTGACCTCCTCCAGAGAACGGGCCAGTTTCACGCCGCCGCCTTTGCCACGGCCCCCGGCGTGGATCTGGGCCTTCACTACCCACATTTTCCCACCAAGTTCCTCGGCGGCCGCAACCGCTTCATCGACCGAAAAACAGGCCTTACCGCGCGGCGTTGCTACGCCGTACTGCCTGAGAATCTCCTTTGCTTGATATTCGTGGACTTTCATTGTTCTCCTCTTCTCGGCCCGGGATCACCCCGCAAGCCCATTAGCAGTTCTCGTCCGATATACCGTACGTTTATTAAAGAAAACACAACAAGTTATCCGCTTCAATGGGGATTCAGGGCATCCTGCCACCGTTATCGTTATGCGGGACAATCGCCGCATTATGCCTGATAAGCCTTCAGCTAGGAAACAGCCTATTGATCTATTTGATGTAACCCGAGATTTTCATCTGGCTACCTCCCAAAGTGCGCTCGGACGTCCACACTAAATCCGCCGACCTCGATTTGCAACCGTCTGGGCCTGTACAGAAACCTCCCTTATTGACTCTGGAAATGCAACCAACCGGATGAGTCTAAATTGACTGGGAACGCTGCCGGAAGATCTCATACAGGCAGATGCCCGCGGCCACCGAGACATTAAGGCTTTCGACGCTTCCGGCCATGGGCAGTTTTACCAGGAGATCACATTGCTCCCGGGTGAGCCGACGCAGGCCCTTTTCCTCACCGCCCATAACCAGGCCCAGGGGCCCCTTCAGATCCGCTCCGAAAAGATTGACGTCCGCCTGTGCAGCGGTACCCACCAACCAGAGTCCCGTCTCCTCGCGCAGCCAGCGCAGGGTCCGGGCCAGGTTGGTCACCTGGATGAAGGGCAGGGTTTCCGCGGCGCCGCTGGCCACCTTGCAGGCCACGGGGGTGAGTCCCACCGCCCGGTCCCGGGGCGCGATCACCGCGTGCACGCCGGCGCCGTCCGCCGTGCGCATACAGGCGCCGAGGTTATGGGGGTCCTGAACGCCGTCGAGGATCAGCAGGAGCGGGGGCTCCCGCAGGCCACCCAGAAGATCCTTTAAGTCCTCCTCGCCCAGCGCCACCGCCACGACGCTGCGCGCCACCACACCCTGATGGTTCGCCCGGGGCACCAGGCCATCGAGTTCTTGCCGGGATACCCGGCGCAGGGGAACCCTGCACTCCCGCGCCAGCTGGAGTATCTCCCGAATGCGACCATCGCGCCGCTTGGCTTCGACCCAGACCTCCTCCACCGCTCCTGTGCCGTGCTTCAGGGCGGTACGCACACTGTGCACGCCGGCGATCAACTGACTCGCACCCATAGTCTTTTTCCGCTTACCCGGCCCGATCAGCCCTTCCCATACAGACGGGCCTTGCCTTTACGGGATTTCTTTCTGCGCAGGTGGCCGCTGCGGGCCGCTCCGGTATCCGCCAGTACAAAATCGATCTTACGATCATCCAAGTTTACGGCCGCGACCCGGATGCGCACCGGGTCGCCCAGGCGAAAGACCATCCCGGTCCGCTCTCCGGTCAACCGGTGCCCCACCGGTTCGAAATGATAATAGTCTTTGCCCAGCGCGGTGATATGGACCAATCCATCCACATGGATCTCATCCAGTTCAACGAATATCCCGAAGGAAGTCACACTGGTGATGATGCCGTTGAACTCATCTCCCACCTTGTCCAGCATGTATTCACACTTGAGCCAGTCGATGGCATCTCGGGTCGCCTCGTCCGCCCGCCGCTCCGTGGCGGAGCAGTGTTCACCCGCGTTCTGCAGCCAGGGTTGCGGATGCTCGAAATCCCGGGCGGTCCCGCCGTTCACCAGATGCTTGAGCGCGCGGTGGACGATCAGATCCGGATAGCGCCGGATCGGCGAGGTAAAATGGGTATAAGCGGGAAAGGCCAGCCCGAAGTGCCCCACATTCACCGAGCTGTAAATGGCCTGGGACAGGGAACGCAGTAGAACCGTCTGAATGAGGTGTGCATCCGGCCGGCCCTGTACGGAATCCAGCAAGTCCGCATAATCCTTTGCCTCCGGCTTCTTGCCACCGGGCAGTCGCAACGCGAGTTCCCCCAGAAACTGGCGCAACTCCAAGAGTTTTTCGTCCGGCGGACCCTCGTGGATGCGATACAGGGCGGGCAGGCGCTTGCGCAACAGGAAACGCGCCGCCGCCACATTGGCGACCAGCATGCACTCCTCGATCAGACGATGGGCGTCGTTGCGCTGCAGCGGCACTATGCGCTCCACCTTCTGTTCCGGGTTGAACAGGATACGGGTCTCGGTGGTATCAAAATCAATGGCCCCACGCACTGCACGCTCGGCATGCAGGGTCCGGTAGAGGGCGTAGAGTTCCAGCAGATGGGGCAGCAGCCCCTTGTACCGCCGACACAGCACGGGGTCGCCATCGATCAGCATGGCGGCTACCTCATCGTAGGTAAGACGCGCATGCGAGCGCATCACCCCCTCGAAAAACCTGGAGCGGGTTACCTTACCCTCCCGGCTGACGTAGAGCTCACAGACCATGCACAGCCGGTCTACCTCGGGTTTCAAGGAACAGAGTCCATTGGACAGCACCTCGGGCAACATGGGTATCACCCGGTCCGGGAAATACACCGAATTGCCCCGCTGATAGGCCTCCTCATCCAGCGCAGAGCCTGGAAGCACATAGTTCGACACATCCGCGATGCACACCAGCAGGCGCCAGCCTTTGGGCTTGGCCTCGCAGTAGACGGCGTCGTCGAAATCCCGCGCATCGGCCCCGTCGATGGTCACCAGCGGCAGATGACGCAGATCGACCCGATCCGGCTTTGCCGCCTCCTCGACCTCCTCACCCAGACCGGCGATCTCGGATTGCACGGCCTCCGGCCAGGCCACCGGCAGCGCATGGGTGCGGATGGCGATGTCGGTCTCCATCCCCGGCGCCATGTGCTCACCCAGCACTTCGACGATACGCCCGACCGGTTGGTTGCGCTTGGTCGGTTGCTCGACGATCTCGGCAACCACCATCTGGCCGTGCTGTGCGCCCGCTATCTCGGACGTCGGGATCACGATGTCCTGATGCAGGCGCTTGTTGTCCGGCACCACGAAGCCGACCCCACCTTCCTGATACACCCGGCCCACCACCTGCTGGGTGTTGCGCTCCAGCACCTCGACGACGGCCGCCTCGCGCCGTCCCCGCTGGTCCACGCCCACCACCCGTACCACGGCCCGGTCGCCGTGCAGCAGCCTGCGCATCTCCCGCGGCGAGAGAAACAGATCCTCCCCGCCGGCGTCCGGTTTCAGAAACCCGAAACCGTCCGGATGGCCAATCACGCGGCCGGCAAACAGGTCTTTCCGGTTTACCCGGCACAATCCGCCGCGCCGGTTGCGGACCAACTGTCCGTCCCGCTCCATGGCGTTGAGGCGCCTCCTGAGCGCCTCCAGGTCATCCTCCTGGGACAGCTCCAGCTGCTCCGCCAGCTCCAGAAAATCAAGGGGCGCCCCGTATTTGTCCAGCAGCGCCATGATGAATTCCCGGCTGGGGATCGGATTCGAATACTTGCGCGCCTCCCTTTCCCGGTGAGGATCGCGTTGCCGAGGGGACTTCTTGCTGCGTTTTGCCAATTTTACATACACCTGCGTGGATAAAAGGGCCTATTCTACCGTTGACACACCGGGACTGTCTCGGTAAAGTTCCCGATTCCGCAGGTGGTGGCGTCGAACGACGCGCAAACATCGCCGCAACCCTGCCGAGGTGGCGGAATTGGTAGACGCGCTAGCTTCAGGTGCTAGTGGGCATTAGCCCGTGAAGGTTCAAGTCCTTTCCTCGGCACCAGATTCAAAGACTACCTCAGACCACTAGAAACCATGAAAGGCACTGTATTTACAGTGCTTTTTTCGTTGTTGCTTGTCTATTTCGTTGTCATTCATTGCCCACAATAGTCACAATTTGGAGTTGGCTCCATAATCACCTGTTGTTACAAAGTAGAGAGACTCTGTCATGATTACAAGAATATTACTTATCAGCAGCTTGCTTCTGGCAATGACGGTCCGGGCTGAAGGCAATCCGGCCGTTGAGGCTATCGAGGATTATCTCGAATTCGCTGAATACTCGGAGGGATCAATATCCACCGATCAACTCGCATCCATTGATACGAAAGATATCTTCTTCGTGGATACTCGAAACAAAGGCCAATACGATGCTGGTCATATACCAGGTGCAGTAAATATCGAGTGGCGTGAAACTCTTTCTCGGCGTAATGAAATACCTCCAGACAGGCCAGTTGTTCTCTACTGTGAAACAGGCATCTTGTCATCTAAAGCGCACTTCGCATTGAAAATCGCAGGTCGAGACAATGTAAAGGTACTTTGGGGTGGATACCTTATGTGGAGTGCTCGGCAGAGCTTCGACGAAGCCAAAAAGCAAGATAAAAAACCTTACAAAGCCATTCAGCCGACGCACTAAAGAACGCGCGGCTGATGGCTGACGTTCTTGGAAAAAAAGCGGTAGAAAAAAAAGGGGACGGAGGGAATAAAAAACAATCCCTCCGCCCCCATTAATCAGCA
>JAUXGQ010000433.1 GCA_030621975.1 Gammaproteobacteria bacterium
CAATCGCAATATCCAACGGATGCTGGAACAGCTCGACATCCAGGGCAATGTCCAGTTCGAAGGCAATACCGTTGGAGTGGACCGCATCACCCTGCGTAGCGAGCGCCGCACGCGCCCGACCGGTAACGACTGGTAGGAAGTCAAGTAGGGTGGGCACGTTTTTTGTGCCCACCCTACCAGGCGCACCTCATCCTGTGCTGGAATCACCGTAAACCGTACGTTGCGTACAAATATCTGTACAACTATAATCGAAAGACTAAGTCAGCAAAGAGATTCTATTATGGACGCCATCAGCTATTCGGCATTCAGGAGCCATCTGGCCACTGTACTCGATAAGGTAAATGACGACCATGTACCGGTGATGATCACCCGGCAGAACGGAAAGCCCGCGGTTGTCATGTCGCTTGAGGATTATAAATCCTTTGAGGAGACCGCCTATTTAATGGCCAGTCTCACAAACGCCGAACGTCTCAATCAAGCCATTGCCGAAGTCGAAGCCGGTAAAATAGCCGAGCATCGGCTGATCGAGGAGTGATCTCCTGGGCCGAGAAAGCATGGGAGGATTACCTCTACTGGCAGCGAACCGTTAAGAAGGTACTCAAACGGATTAACACCCTGATAAAGGATACTTGGCGGCACCCCTATGAAGGGCTGGGTGACCCAGAGCCGCTACGGCATAATTGGACCGGCTACTGGTCAAGACGTATCGATCGCGAGCATCGTCTGGTCTATAAGATAACTGAGGAAGGCCTGGTTATCGTTCAATGCCGCTATCACTATTGACGAAAACCGCGAAATCCAGGAAAACAATACCGTGCGCTTGATCAACGCCTTTCTCACCGCGGCCCTGGTCATCATCAGCTAGTTCACTCAGGCAGCTGATATCCCCGGCGTGACAAACTTCCAGGCCAATGCTCAAGAGGGTGCCGTCATCCTCACCTATGAGTTGGAAGATCCCACCGGCAGCGGCGCAGAAATCCTGTTTCATATCAGTATCGACAAAGGCAGAACCTGGAAGAATCCCAAAGGGGCATCGGGTGAGGTGTTGCATTCCAGTCAAAGCTGGTAGACAAAAAAGTGTATTCTGGGAAATGAAGGATGCCGAATTTAGATCTAAATACACGCGTTCCCGTAACTTAAACCTCTGTGGGGAAGGGCATACCATGTTCTATTACAACCTCACCAACGATGAGGCCGGAAGGCGCACGGCGGAGCGGTTGTTGGCGTTGCGCCGGCAGCTGGCTCGGGAGGGTCCGCCGGTAAAGGGGCTGGACAGCCTGCTGTTGGGGACCTGGAACATTCGCGAATTCGATTCGCTGGCGTATGGACCCCGGTTGCCGGAGGCGATGAATTATATCGCCGAAATCATCTCCCATTTCGATCTGGTGGCGATTCAGGAGGTCCGCGAGGACCTCAGCGCGCTGGAGCGGATCAAGCAGATGCTCGGTGACGGGTGGCATTACGTGGCGACCGATGTCACCGAGGGCCGGCCCGGCAACCGGGAACGCATGGCCTTTATCTATGATACGCGTAAGGTCCGATTCGGCGGCCTGGCGGGGGAGATCGTCATTCCACCGGTGGATAAGAAAGACGCGCACGGCAACAAGCGCGTCTATGAGCCCAGCCGCCAGCTGTATCGCACCCCGTTTATCTGCGGCTTCCGGGCCGGCTGGGCCAAATTCATGCTGTGTACGGTACACATCGTGTATGGCAAGAATGTGGCCGACAGTCCGCAACGCAGCGAAGAGATCCGCCAGATTGCCAATTTTCTGGCGGGGCGGATCAAGGCCCGTTCCGCCTGGTCGAGCAATCTGATCCTATTGGGTGATTTCAATATCTTTAAACCTTCCGATATCACCATGCAGGCCATCACCGATGCGGGTTTCGAGATCCCGGCGGAACTGCAGCAATTGCCGACCAGCACCGGGAAAAAGAGACGTTTCTATGATCAGGTCGCCTTCGCGCCCCAACGGCTCCACTTCGATACCACCGGCCAGGCGGGGGTGTTCGATTTTTATCAAAGCGTTTTTCGGGATAATGAAACGGATTTCGAGGCCTACAAGCCGGCCATGGGGCCGGCACTGCTCACCAACAGCCGCGGCAAGCCCAGGGACGAGGCCGCTCAGCACCGGTATTACCGCAGCTATTGGCGCACCCACCAGATGTCGGATCACCTGCCCATGTGGGTGGAGCTCAAGATCGATTTCGGGGAGGAGTATCTGCGTAGGACAGCGGGGGGGTGAAGGGCATGCTATTACCCATATCTCGGTACAAAAAAATTATCTCACACGGAGGCACGGAGGCACGGAGAAAAAAAGGACAAACAGAGTGTTGCGTCATGGCCCAGGACACCGAGCCAATGCTGGATGCGTCTTCCGGGTGGCTTGTGCACACCAAGGCCGGGAATGCAGCATCGAGCCGGACACAGACTTCGGTGTTTCCGCCATTTTTCACTCCGTTATCCTTCGTGCCGACCTGTGAGACGGTTCTTTCTTGCCAAGATCGGGGTAAGGTATGACCTGGATACTGGAAGGTCTCAGCTGAAGCATAGGGCTAATCACTGATTTGATAGAGATTGCAATGACTACTACAGCAAAGGATGAGTTAACCATCCAGTATCCGAAGGGATTTGAAGATTCCGTTCATCTGGCAAAAGAGGAGATGGAGCAGCATCTGCGTTTGATGGCGGCGCTCAAGATGTTTGAGCTGGGAAAGATCTCCTCGGGCAAGGCTGCCGAGCTGGCCGGATTATCACGGGTAGAGTTTTTCGAAACTTGTGGGCGATATCGCGTCAGTCTATTCAACTATCGAGAAGAGGAAATAAAAGAAGAGCTGGAAAGTGATTCTCGTTTCCAGTCGGTCCGCACAGCGGACCCTACAAAAGCTGACTAGCTATAAGGAGAAAACAATGGCGACCTTATCGCTTCGCATGCGAGATGATTTGAAACAAAAGGCTCAGCAGTTGGCCAAAGAGCAAGGCGTATCCTTAAACGGCTTCGTCAATGCCACGATCGCCGCTGCCGTCGCCCAGCAGGAAACGCTGACGTTTTTCAGTGATCGGCTACGAAATCTGGATCAGGATTCACTCCACAAACGCGTCTTGGAGTTCATGCGCAAAACCCGCCCCGGCAAGGCGCCGAGTATCGAGGAGATCGAACACGCCATGCGCGGCTAAAGACGCTTCTGAGC
>JAUXGQ010000389.1 GCA_030621975.1 Gammaproteobacteria bacterium
GGCTGCGTCTGATGGTGGCATGCAGATCCTGGTGTTCGACCCGTTTGACGTAGAGGCCCTCGGTTTCCGAATACAGGATGTCGCTGAGATGAGAACGCTTGCTTCGCACAACGGCTGGGGGGGCGTCCTGGTCGGCCTCGGCGTATGCCTGACGCTTGGCGAACAGCAGGTTTTGGAACGTGATGGCCGCGACGTCCATCAGTTGCGGGTTCTGGATGTGGATGTCCTTGAGCACCAGGCGGTCGAAAGCGAGCAGCTCTTGCTTGTGTTGTGGCGCATCGAGAAGCACTTCGCCCAGTTCGAGATCACCTTTGGTCTCGAGTTGGGTGTGGCCGTCTTCAAGGCCGTAGCCGACCTTTCCCGTCCAATGCAGACTCGCCTGGTTGAGGTCCAGGTCCCTGCCGGGTAGGTTCAGCTCCAGGCCATTGCTGGTCAGGGCGCCCTGGGTGGTTAAGCGCAGGCTCTGCGCCGAGGACGCCAGCGTCAGGTCTCCCTGCCAGCGCATCGTTTTCTGGGAGAAGCTGTCATTTTCGCTTTGCCCGGTGAGCTGCTCGATTCCCAACGATCCCTGGTGGGACAGGGTGACGGCCCCGGTCTGCATGTCCTGTTGCAGCCGCATCTGCTTATTGGTCAGGTCCACAAGCGTCGCTTCTACTGCCGGTGCGCCCGCGCCGGAATCCAGGCGGGGGTCGTGCAGTTTCAGGCGGCCGCTGGACTCCAGGGTTGCCTGGTTGGTTCCGGGGGAGACCTTTACATGCACCTCTCCGTCCCAGGCGAGCCGCTGAGAGAGAAACTCCCCTGCGCTGGCCGCGATCTGCAGGTCTGCCAGCGACAGCCTTCCCTTTTGTGCGACGCTGAGATCCCCGTTTTGATCCAGTCTGGCGTCAACCGAGGAGTCGACGAAAAGCCCACCGCGGAGGGTCGTCAGGTTCGACCTCACGGCGCCGGAGAAGGTTTCGAGGCGCAGGTCATTCAGGTGGATCTTGCCTGAAAAGCTTGGGCTCGCGGCAAACGGCGAGAGACTGCCTTCAATCCGCAGGTCCGCCTGGTCAATGGTCCCTTCCAGGCTCAGTTTCGCGGCCTGTTCCGGGTTCCAGCTGGCCAGGTCCGAAAGCTCCAACTGCTGGACATGGACGGTAGTTTCAAATTGCGGATCCCGATAGCGGATTTCGCTCTCGATTATCTGCAGGCGGTCGATGGCAAAGCCCCAGCCCGGCGCACTCGCGGCCTCGGTCTCCGGGCTTGCGGGGATGACGATACCTCCGACCGTCAGCGTGCCCGTGTCGGAGCGTTCGATCGATACTCGGGCGTCCTTCAACACGAGCGCCTGGATATGAACTCGAGTGCCCCACAGCGGCGCCCATTCTACGTCTCCATCCAAAGCCGGAAGCGCCAACGCAGCCTGGTCTTTGCCGGTAGCCCGCAATCCCCGCAAGCGCAAGGTGCCCGTAAACGGATTGAAGTCCACGTTCTCTATTTCAACGCCGGTGACGCCGTTTTCAAGCAGCCAGCTCTTCATCCCGTGGTTGATGCCGAGAGGCAGCGCCACCAGCAGGGTCCCGAGCAGCAGGACGAGAATGAGGGAAGCAATAAACCAGCGCCGGCGATAGAGGGGTCGTTCGGGCGTCGTCGTGTTTGGTTTTGCGGGGTTCACAGTGTTGCCATTTAAAGTATTTCCAGCGTCGGAGGCGAATCTTCCAGGCTGCTGACTTGCTGGTCGTCACAGTCGCAGATTTTACAGCCATCAACCCTGACAAAGCCACTTTCGGGGCCCCTGGGAGGTTCGTGCGCAAGGCGCGTTTGCGCGGAAATAGTTGGCATTGAAGGGCCTGCCAGAATAAGGTTTCTTGCCCCGCTGCCGCTAAAAACACCGAGAGGGCGCTCATGCTGTTTAAAAATGCTACAGTGAAGTGTCTTAATTTTTTACACTCTCATTGTCCGTTTCCTGACGTCGAAGTCTATCTTTGTGTTTTTAGTTAAGATTCTTATGATTGGCACAAATGTTGCTGATTTTAACGCAGCTGTAGCAAGACAGCCCTATCGGCGGACGGCAACAGGGCTCGAAAGGGAGCCTTGAGCGTGCTTCGGGGTTGAGAGGGGTGAGCTCGTACCAATCGAACGGCAACAAGCGACGATGGGGCCTTCCCTCAGGGTGCCGATAAAATGTTTCAAATCACGGGCAGCCTATTGGGGCAATCGACCGTATAATTGACATAGTCGCGCCAACAGATCTTGCGACGAAGAGAACACATCTATGTCGAGAGAAAAAGACAACACCACAAAACAACAGCCCGAGCAGATCGATGACCATGAAGAAGAGGTTGTACTGAGGCGCCGGCGTCTGCTGAAGGGGGCTGCGGCAGCTCCCATGGTGTTGGCTCTATTCAGTGGCGCCGCCGCCGCAAGGACGAGTACGGTGGTGATCGAGGCTACCAAACTGGAAGAAACCGTAGATCTCACGAAAGGCGTCGAGCATCCCATCTGTGTCGATGACGTTTCGCCTATTGTCGGACCACCGGAAAACGCTTATCACGTCGAGGGCGCCTCGCAGCCGTTTTCCATGGATGAGGTATTCGTCGCCAGCCAGAACGATCCGCCAATCCCGAATGTCCCCGCTGTTGACGCCGAACAGGCCGCTCGGAATCTCTTTGACTGGTATACCGAGCAGTGCGAACAACAAGGCGGGATCGTAATCGTAGCCTCCTCTGCTACTTCGCTTACGCACTGAATCGTTTGTATACTTAGAAACCGGCCACTGTGGGATCCCTGCCGGGGTGAGACCGGGTAAGGAAAAAGCAAAGAATCAGGGATGGGATCTGCGCTGCAGCACACCCTCGTTATTTTCCGTAAGAATCAATGACACCGAATATTTCCCGCGAAAAATGGGTTTTGGCGGCGGGCCAGCTTGAATGGGAGCAGTGGGACGACATCCATATCGTTTTCCAGCATGCTGCGGGAAAGACCCATTTTCTAAACACAGTCAGTCATCTTCTCCTGCAGAGATTAGGCGCCTCACCCCAGGATTCGCAAACCGCTGCAAACGACATCGCACAGGAACTTGGGTTCGATGCCGATGCGGAGTTCGTCGATCAGATCGAGAAAACCCTCACGCGTCTCGAACAACTGGGTTTGATTTCAAAGATTCGCGAGGCCCCGGTTGAAACATGAAAGTCGGTGAACTCAGTCGCCCCCGACTCCAGGGGCTACTTGGCGGCTCCGGGCTCAGAATCGGCATCGGGCCGTTTAATTTCAACATCAGGACTCGAGCGCTTCCCGAGCTTTCTCAAGATCTAATACAATTGTATGCCGGTTACGAACTGGTTGCCGACGACGACATCGTGGATTTTCACGTGAGCGTAGAAAGGCCGAAGAATTTCCGGCGCTGGGTCCGCCCACAGGTTCGTTTCTATGACGACGGGGTCATGCCTTTCGACCCGCTGCCGGTGAGGCTGGCCCTGCCCATTCTGGAGTGGGGTATTAACTGGTGTGTCGCAACA
>JAUXGQ010000174.1 GCA_030621975.1 Gammaproteobacteria bacterium
GTTAGGTCCGTATACGCGACATCCGGGTCGTACTCATCTCACCGCAGAGCACGCACAGAGCGCAGAGTCCTTTGAATATGAGGTGTTTCCGATACTGGGCCGGATCGGGAGTGGTTACCGTTCGTGCCGAGAAATACGAACGCCTCGGGCTACCGGCTATTTCCATGAAAACTGGATAGTCAAATTACTTGACTATTTTAGTCAGGAAAATACACTAACCTTAAAGTGAGTGAGCGCAGAGGGTTGGGAATTGCCTGATCCTGTTGCAGGCGAGGAGGCCCGCAACTCACGGCGAAAATTTGAGGATAGAGACATGCAAATTAAATTCGGTGCTGTCGGCAGCCCTGGCAAAAGGGTTTATACACGGTTGAAATGGTATTTGTCGGTACTGTCTACCGCGCTGACCGCCCTGTTCGTGATCGCTTTGGAAGCAGAATTTTAAAGTTGGCGAACCGCGTTTCCAGGGTGTGTTCATAACATCTTTAAGCGAGCGGCCTTGACGCGACGCCGGTTCGCCCGCAAGCGGGCTCCTACGGCTTAAAATACTATTCGTCCGTGTCAGGGCGTCGGACTGCTACCCAGGGTTCACCCTGACACCCCCCCCCTATCACATCGAAGACTGCCGCAAATTTCACACCGGTCAGGCCGGTCGGTACGAACTCTGCCAGTAAATGTAGGCTGGGGCTTGCCCCAGCTTTGCTGCGTAGTAGATCCGATCAGGGTCGGGTGTGGAAGCGACCGCTCAGCAATGCGTAAACCGCACCGGTGCCGCCATCGCGGCGCGGCGCCGAGCAGAATCCCAGCACGTCGCGGCGTTGTCGCAGCCACAGATTGACTCTTTGCTTTAGCACCGGCTGACGGTCAGGAGATCCGTAGCCCTTGCCGTGAATGATGCGCACGCAACGAATTCGATGTCGGTGGCAGAAATCCAGGAACCCCGCCAATTGCTCCCGGGCATGGCTCGTGGTCAAACCGTGCAGATCCAGAGTCTCCCCGATCTCCAAACGACCCCGGGCCAGATCGCGCATCAACCGATGCTGGACGCCGGGACGGGAGAAATACAGTTCCTCGCCAGTTTCGATCTCTGATTCCGACAGGAAATCGGTCAGTTCGTCCTCGGAATTCGGGTGTTGGCTCGGGTGCGGGGATAAGGGTCTCGGTCGCAGGTTCCTGCGGAAAGGTTCCACCCGATCGTGTTTTATGGGCTTGACGTCTTCCGTGGCTTCCCGGAACAGGGGGTCTTTCGGGTTGTGTCTGGATCTTTTTTTGCCCATGAAGCCAATTGTAGTGCGCTTCGTCGTCCGGTTTCCACGCCCGGAGCGCAGGTTGCGACCGGCGGCAAATCCAGGATTGGTCGAGTACCCTATTTCCAGTATAGTTACCGGCCATGTGGACATCGCTGATCAACGGTGCGCCCTCTCGGGGCAAGGGGCCTGGCGACCGACGGTCGCCGCAGGGCTCTAATTCCTGTCGGGGCTTTGGTCCAGGCACGGGCGGGGGGACTGATTTTTATTCCCCTTCGCTCCAGTCGGATCGGTAAATTGGGTCAGGATCACCACAGATGAAGCAATCGGCAGGGTGATTTCTAATGGTTAGTTCCGTGCATCTGGGAACAGGGATGACATCCCCGCGGACGCGGGAGCGCATGGTTCAGCGACTGCGCAACGGCGGCATTCGCAACCGGGCTGTGCTGGAGGCGATGCGCAGAACGCCTCGCCACCTGTTTGTGGATGAAGCACTGGCCAGTCGCGCCTACGAGGATTCGGCCTTGCCCATCGGACAGGGGCAGACCATCTCCCAGCCTTATGTGGTTGCGCGCATGACCGAAGCGCTGTTCCAGGCCGGGCCTTTGGATACCGTGCTCGAGGTGGGTACGGGCTCCGGTTATCAGACCGCCATTCTGGCCCAACTGGTGCGTCGTGTGTACAGCGTGGAACGGATCGATGTTCTGCTGAAGCAGGCGCGTCGGCGTTTCTCGGAGCTGCAACTGCGCAACATTCGTCTGCATCACAGTGACGGCGGCATGGGATTGCCCCAGTATGCACCCTTCGACGGGATCCTGGTTACCGCCGCACCCTTGGGCATCCCGAAGGCCCTGTTGCAGCAGCTGGAGATCGGTGGCCGCCTGGTGCTGCCCATAGGTCCCAGGGATGAGCAGGCCCTGGTGCGGGTCATTCGAACCCACGGGGGATATGAGCGGGAGATCCTGGAGCGCGTCAGTTTCGTTCCATTGCTGGGAGGTGTCAGATAATGCGGTTGTTTTCTCCCCTGTACGACCGTGCCATGCGCTGGGCGCGACATCGTCATGCACCCCGTTATCTGGCGGGCTTGAGTTTTGCGGAGTCGTCCTTTTTTCCCATTCCGCCGGATGTCATGTTGGCCCCCATGACCCTGGCCAAACCGGACAAGGCCTGGTGGTTCGCTTTTTTGACCACAGTTACCTCAGTGCTGGGCGGGATGTTCGGATACCTGATCGGTGTCTTCGCGTTCGAATTCGTGGAGCCTTTGCTGCACCAGGCGGGCTATTGGCCCCAGTATCTGCAAGCCAAGGCCTGGTTTGACGAGTGGGGATTCTGGGCGGTGTTTCTGGCCGGGTTCTCACCCATTCCCTACAAGGTATTCACCATTACGGCCGGAGTAATCTCGATGGCGTTGGTACCCTTCCTGGTGGCATCGGCTATCGGTCGTGGTACCCGCTTTTTTCTGGTGGCGGCCCTGATGGCCTGGGGCGGCGAACGCATGGAAAGGCTGTTGCGTGAGTATATCGATCGCATCGGTTGGCTGCTGGTGCTGCTCGCCGTGGTGGTGTTTTTTCTGGTGTAAGAACTCAGTAGAACTTATTGTCTGGAAGGCTCAAAACCGCGCGAAGATATTACCCTGACTTTTGCTCAGGAAGGGGGTCCCGGGCTGCTGTCGACGCTCGGCCGTTCGGAGCCGTAGGTGTGGCAATCAGTACGAGTATGGTATCCGCACGGTTTTTCGTCGCCTTGGTCCTGATCATTCTGGCCAGCCTGTTGTCTGCCTGTGGCAGCACCGGCCCGGCACCCGTGGTCAGTCGCGAATACCCCGCGCAAGGCGCGTCACCCAAGCGAAGCTACGGGGGTTATTACCGAGTAAAGTCGGGTGACTCCCTATACGCGATCGCCTGGAGGGTCGGTCGCGACTTCCGTTCGCTGGCAGCCTGGAACGGCATCCGCCCTCCCTATACGATCTACCCCGGGCAGCGCTTGCGGCTCGGTCCGTCGTCGAACGGCAAAGCCGAACGCAAACGAAAGCAAAAACCTGCGCCGAAAAAAGCGGCCAGGAAGAAGGCGCATACCACCGGCGTAAAGACAGCCCCGGTATACGCGCGTAAAAAGGCTGCCGGTGTTGTCAAAAAAACGAAGACGGCGTCGAAAAAAAAGCGGGCATCGGCCTCAAGACTGCGTTGGCAGTGGCCGACCCAGGGAAGAGTGTTACAGCGATTTTCAAATTCGGACCGGACACGGCAGGGAATAAAGATCGTCGGACGTTTTGGCCAACCGATACGCGCGGCCGAAGCGGGTACGATAGTCTACAGTGGCAGTGGACTTATCGGGTATGGAAGGCTTATCATCGTAAAGCATAACAAAAACTTTCTAAGTGCTTACGGACACAATAGAAAGATTCTGGTCAAAGAAGGCGACCAGGTAGCCAAAGGAGAGCGCATCGCCGAGATGGGTAAATCCAGCGACGGCAAGCCCGTGCTGCATTTCGAAATCCGCCGTCAGGGTACGCCCGTCGATCCGGTTGCGTTGCTTCCCAACCGGAGTTGAACAGCGGTAGTGGATATGCGGAAAGTGCAAGAGGAAGTCACATGACAGACATTAAGGACGATCTGTCAGAAGATGGCGTTGGTCCCGAACTCTCGCTCGATGTAATGGAAGAATCCGCGGACTTTCATGCCGAACTGGTGGAAGAGGAAAAGCCGAAGAAAAAGCACGACAATCCACCGCCACCTTTGCGCGACGACGCATTGGATGCCCAGATGGATGCCACCCGCCTCTATCTCAATGAGATAGGTTTTTCTCAGCTGTTGACCGCCGAAGAGGAGGTGCATTTCGCGCGGCTGGCCCAGAAGGGGGAGGTGGCTGCCAGGCAGCGCATGATCGAATGCAATCTGCGTCTGGTGGTAAAGATTGCGCGGCGCTACATGAACCGCGGCCTGGCGCTGCTGGATCTCATCGAAGAGGGCAATCTGGGACTGATACGGGCGGTCGAGAAATTCGATCCGGAACGCGGTTTCCGTTTCTCCACCTATGCCACCTGGTGGATTCGCCAGACCATTGAACGGGCGATCATGAATCAGACCCGAACGATTCGCCTGCCGATTCATGTGGTCAAAGAGATCAATGTCTATCTCAGGGCCGCGAGGCAGCTTGCCCAGACCCTGGACCACGAACCGACATCCGAGGAGATTGCGGAGCTGCTGGACAAGCCCATCGATGAGGTAAAGCGCATGCTGGGCCTCAACGAGCGCGTGACCTCCGTGGACACACCCTACGGAAAGGATGCGGATAAGCCGCTGCTGGACACCATCCCCGACGAAGTTACGCCGGACCCTCTGATGAGAATTCAGAACGAGGGTCTCAACGCCAACATGGACAATTGGCTTTCGAAGCTGAACGACAAGCAACGCGAGGTCGTTGAGCGGCGTTTCGGACTGCATGGTTATGAGAACTCGACCCTGGAACAGGTTGCAAGCGAACTGGGCGTAACCCGGGAACGGGTGCGCCAGATCCAGATGGACGCCCTCAGGCGTCTGCGGGATATCCTGGAAAAAGACGGTTTCTCCGTCGAAGCCATCTTCAAGTAGGCTGGGGCTTGCCCCAGCTTCGGCGCGTACCGGTTCAGGAAACAAAAAGCTGGGGCAAGCCCCAGCCTACATCTGCTTTTGATGATGGTGGGAAATCCAGCATGCAGGTTGGGGTTCGCAAACTCACCCCAACATTTCTACAGAGATGCACCTGGCACCGCGATCAAAAAGATCGCAATCCGTCCTCCACGCCTGAAAAAGGACAGGATTAACAGGATGTCCCAGGATTTACAGGATATACGTAAATTTTGAACTTTCTGCGTGCGGTTACACTCGTGTTCTAAATCATCATCAGCGCCGCGGCGATGCGGCGCCCTTCCGACATCAGAATATTGTAGGTACGACAGGCGGCGGCAGTATCCATGATCTCGAAGCCGATGCCCTCGTCCATGATCGAGACATAGAGCGCAGGGGAGGGGAACCTCTGTTTTCCTCCCGTACCCAGA
>JAUXGQ010000478.1 GCA_030621975.1 Gammaproteobacteria bacterium
TATTCGATGACCCGTTTCATGTGGATGGTGGTGTGGCCGCGTACTCTGACCATGACGGACTGCTGGCCGAGTTCCAGTTAACGGACCAGTCTGATCACAAGTTTACCGAGCCCAAGTCTGAGATCGTTGAGTTGACGGTCGAGCTCTTGGAAGCGGGGAGGGCCGGCGCCGAGCAGCGTCAAATGCACAAGCGTTTGGCGGCGGGCGCCTGTCTGGTCGCCGGAACACTGCCCCTTAACGAACGGTTCCGATCCCGCCTCAGCCGGCGCCGCTTTTTGAAGGGCGTATCGCTGGCCTTGCCCGCTCTGGCGTTTCCGTCGGGCGCGGGTCTACTGACGCTTTCGGAGGTTTTCGTGCCGGAGGAATTGGCAGCCTATGATCGCTTGCTCGGTCTGCTTCAGACTACCTGGGCTACCGATTAACCGGGATTTCCATCGTTAGCATGTAGGATGCGGTGAGCATGCGAACCGCATCGATCGAGGCCAGGGTAGATCGTGTAAAATCTGCTAACCACGGATGGACACAGATCAACACAGATAGACAAATAGAACTTCAGTTACCTTGGCGTTTCCGCCGAAGGTTAATGCGGCGGATTATTTTGTCGCTTGATCTTGCCACTCAAAATCCGTGTCTATCCGTGTTCATCCGTGGTTAAATTCGTATCAACACGTACAAAAACAGTGGTGAATCGCGTATCCTTTGGCGGCGCGAAATAGTTGAAGCTGTGTAATTTCACGAGCAAGATAAAGAGATGAGGGTGCCATGGCCGACTTGAAAACGAACTATATGGGGATCCAACTGGACAACCCTCTGGTGGTCTCCAGCTCGGGCATCACGGGGCGCGTCAAAGGGATCGTGCGTTGTGCCGAAGCGGGCGCCGGGGCTGTGGTCCTCAAATCCATGTTCGAGGAGCTCATCCGCGCGGATTCAAAGGGCCTCGATGAGGCACTCGTTTCCTCCGGGTCCGGGCACCCGGAAATCTACGACTACCTCGGGGCCGACATTGGAATGCAGTTGGGACCCCTTCCTTACCTGGAATTCATCGAGAAGGTGCGCAAGAAAGTTACCCTGCCGGTGATCGCCAGCATCAACTGTGTCACCCCCCGTTGGTGGGTGCCTTACGCGCGGAAAATCGAGTCGGCGGGTGCCGACGCTCTGGAGCTCAATATCTCCCATTTCCCGGGAGAAAACGAAGAGGACTCGAAACATATCGAAGCAGGCTACGTCGAAATAGTTCGTGAAGTGACCAGCCAGGTTTCTATACCCGTGGCGGTAAAGATCGGCTTTTACTTTACGTCCTTGATGAACGTTATGCAGGATCTGGTGGCAGCGGGAGCCAAGGCGCTGGTCCTTTTCAACCGCTACCACGCAATCGATGTAGATCTGGAAAGCAAGCGCCTGGTGTCGGCCGTCAAGTTCAGTTCCTCTGGGGAACAGAATCTTCCTTTGCGCTGGGTCGGTTTGGCCTCGAAACGGCTTGATTGCGATATTGCCGCGTCCACCGGCATTCACGATGCGGAGAGCGTCGTGAAGATGTTGATGGTGGGGGCGAATGTGGTGCAGGTCTGCTCGGTCCTCTACCGGAAGGGCCCGAAATATCTCGAAGAGCTCAGGCAGGGTGTCTCCTCCTGGCTGGACGGCGCAGGATACAACAGCGTCGATGAGATAAGGGGGCTTGCTCTCAAGAATACCGAAAGCGAGTTGGCCCTGCTTACCCGGCTGCAGTACGTCATGGCCCTGGAGGAGGCCACGAGTCTTTACAAATATTGAATTTTGATTCATGAATGCTATCGGTACAGCTCTTGCGCCTATTCTGGTGATGATTCTTCTCGGGTACGGTCTCAAACGGGCACGATTTCTGCCTGAAGAGGCCTGGGCAGGGATGGAAAAACTGACGTATTTCGTCCTGTTTCCTTCGTTGCTCATTCGTACATTGAGTATTCAAAGCCTCGTGGGTACACCCTGGCCCGCGATGCTGCTGGTTGTGGTTGGTACCCTGTTGATGGCAGTCACGGTATTGATTCTGTGGTACCGGGTTCGAAGCTCCGTCAGTGGCGCGACTTTTACCTCGGTATTCCAGGGTGGCGTGCGTTTCAATACCTATATAGCCCTGGCTGTCGCCGAGGCCTTTTTTGGCGCGGACGGACTTGCTATGGGTGCGTTAGCGGCCGGATTCATGATCGTGTTGATCAATCTCCTTTGCATTTCCGCATTTGCGATATGGGGAGCGAAAGCGAGCAGCGGGACGAAACCGTTTGTTCGAGACGTGCTCGGCAATCCCTTGATCATTGCCTGCGCTCTGGGCTGGTTTCTCAGCCTGAGCGGCATCGGCTTACCGGGTATAACAGGTGATATTCTGGAAATCCCCAGTCGGGCGGCCTTACCCTTGGGACTCTTGGCAGTGGGCGCAGCCTTGAGGCCGGAGTCGGTTCGCGGACACATCGAATCCATTGCGGTCTCTTCACTGGTACAGTTTGGTGTGAAACCGCTGATTGCCGCGCTGCTGATTACCGGCACTGCTCTGACCGGTGTGCCGGCGGGCGCCGTTGTTATCGCTTTGATGTCGCCGACCGCCCCATCGGCCTATATCCTGGCCAGGCAATTGGGTGGCGACACGGAAGCCATGGCCTCGATCATAACCTTCCAAACGCTGTTGGCTTTCCTTGCGATGCCCGTCATAGCACTGATTGTGCTGCAATAGGCTAAGGGTGGATTTTCCAGAGCCCCCCTATCGGGAAGCGGTAAACCGTCGCCTTCAGGCGACGGCTACCGTCTCAAAGTAGTCCAATGGGACGTCGATGATTAAAACCGAAGGTGATTAGCCCCATCCTTCAGCTGATACGTTAAGAAAGGGGGTGGGGGTAGGTCGGCGAAACCGTCGGCGGCAGGGA
>JAUXGQ010000418.1 GCA_030621975.1 Gammaproteobacteria bacterium
CCACCTGCCAGCGGCCATTCTGCCACTCGCCATGGGTGTTCAGACTGCTGTCGTCTACACGTATTTTAAGCTCCTTGTTCGGCCCGCTGGCATCGATCAGGGCCGCGTGGGCGGGCATCTCCGGTTCAGTACTTCCGGCGTTCCAGTACCAGATGGTGGTCGGTCGCACCGCGTCGCCATGGCGGTAGAGGGGCTTGACCACCTCCGGCTCGGTCTGGAACGAGTCCTCCCGGGGGAACTCCATGGCCAGGGCATCCGCCTGCATCTCCAGGTTTTCGTCCATGAGTTCGGTGAAGTACTTATTCCCCGGCAAGCTCATGGTACGATCGTCCACCTCCAGCAGGAACGCGATATCCTTTTCGTTGTAGAGCACACGTACGGTCAGTGCGTCGTTGAGGGGGGTGAAAAGCCGCTCCTCCTTGATGATGTTGGGCACCAGGTGCAGGGTGGTGGCCGGGACCTGGTTCCAGCGTTCGTCGTCGGCCGTTGCCGGCAGGCTGCCCTGCAATCGCGTCGCGGTGATCAGGCCCGACTCGGACGGCGGCGGAGTGGTCTCCCGCAGACTGTAGACATAGTTGGCGATGTGCCAGCGATCTTCCAGGCTCACCGGATCCTCGTTGCCCTCCTCCACCGCCCGGTGGGCGGGCATCGGGGTCGAGGGGATGCCGATGGAGAGCCGCGCATAGATGTTGCGGATGGTCTCATCCCGCAGCTTGTCCGCATCCTTGCCCTGGGCCTGGGTGGCGCGCCAGGTCCAGGGCTTGGTCAGGTCCCGGGGCCAGAGGCGGAAGCCCCAGTCGTCGGCCAACTTTTTGCCGGAGGTGATGTTACCGCGGCCGGCATCGCCGTGGCACTCGCCACAGGTCTTGATGAAGGCATCCTTACCCGTCGCCAGCGACTCCTCGCTGTAGGGTATCTGCCCCTCCAGCGGCTCCAACTCGGTGACTCGGCGCGGATTCGGGCCGGTGTAATAACCATCGTCGTCGAACTGCTCGTCTTCCGCGTCCTCCGGCGCCCAGGCGGCGGTGATGTCGAAGCCCTTGATCACCGGGATCAGGCTCTGGATCTGTGGGTCGGTGAGCAGGCTGCCCCAACCCGGCATATCGGTACCCGGCAGGCCGTTCTTGATGGTATTGAACAGATCCTCGTCACGCGGCAGCAAGGTGCCGGGAGAGCGCTTGTACTTGAACAGGGCCAAACTGAAATCCCTTGGCCGCGGGTACATATAATCCGCCGCCGGGCCGTCACCCATGCCGACCTCACCGTGGCAGACCTGACAGCGGAAGGCGTACAGATCCCCGCCCTGCATGGTCTTGCGCCGCTTCACCCGCTCATCCTTCATGCCAGTGACGGCCTTGGACATCTCGCCGTCCCACATGCGCGGCACCTGGCCCACGTAGTCGTAGAGGAAGGTGATGATGCTCCACACCTGATCCTCGTCCAGCATCTCGTGCCACACCGGCATGGCGGAGTTCCAGGGGGTACCCTCCTTGGGCAGACCGGGGCCGCCGGTGGTCACGCGCCAGAACAGGAACGCCTCCTGCAACTGGGCGATGGTGCCCACGTCCTGGAAATTGATCGGCAGCGGATTGAAGCCCTGAGCGAAGTGCCCGGTGCCGTCCAGCAGGTCGCCGTGGCAGAAGAAGCAGTTCTGGTAGTAGCGGTCGCGGCCCTCGGCCACCACTTCACGGTACTGCTCCCAGGCCCCGTCCGGGTCGCTCTTCATCTGTTCCAGTACCGCCAAACGTTTGGGGTTCTCCAGGCTGGAAAGGTCGTAGCTGTTGCCGAAGACCTTGAGTTTGGAGGGGGGCGCCGGGTGCACCTGACGCAGCCCTACCGGGGCCTCCACCGCGGGCTTGACCATATTGTAAGTAGTATAGGCCACGAGCAGCGGAATGCCGACCAAAAACGCCCAGCGCACCGCCGCCAGCCGCTCCTCCCGGAGTACCGCCAGCAGCGGCGCCTTGAATTCGCCCCAGCGCGCCTCGTCGAAGGAAAAATACAACAGCACACCGACGATGGTGATGATCATGTACTGGATCATCAGCGCCCGGGGCAGCAGCGGCGGGAAGGCGTTGTCGTAGATCAGGTAAGCGATGACGACGACAAGCACGCCCTGCCAGAATGCAGGAATACGGAAACGGTTCTTGACTGATTCGGTGCTCATAGATTTTCAGTTGTCAGTTGTCAGTTGTCAGTTGTCAGTTGTCAGCTGGAAACCCGGGTTTAGCGTGACTCCTGAACCATGGAGCGTTGCAGTCCCACAAGCATTGCAGACAGCTCACGCGTTTCATTGACCCAACGTTTTCCATGATCGGAGCTTATGTAACCGATCTCCATTCCAATGAGTATTTGAGTACGCAGTTCGCCACATGAACCTTTGGCATATTCCAAGAACTTTAGCTTCTCTTTCACGGATTCCCGTTCCATGCCTTCAGCAATGTTGGACGGTATTGATAACCCCGAGCGCGTTATCTGGTCCCGAAAGCCCCAGTCGCGAAGCGACGCCAGAGCCTTGTAGATATCGGCGCTGAGACGCGCAGCCCTTTTCCAAACATCGAGATCTTCGAATTTCATGAAAAAAGTTGTCAGTTGCAATTTACATCAAGAGCAGCGTTATCCTGACAACTGCCCACTTTTTAATCCCAACTCATCAGGAGCTGCACGATCATCTGCAATTCCTTCACCGTCATCTTCTCGGCGAAATCCGCGGGCATCATCCCCCCGTCAAAGCCCTCGGCGATCTCGGCGTTGGGGTCCAGGATGCTTTGGCGGATCTGTTCCGGCGCGAGCCTTGCTCCCACGTCGCTCAGGGGCGGCCCTACCGGCGATTCGGTACCCAGCATGCTGTGGCAGGCCTGGCAGCCGTATTTGGCGACTGCTTGTTCCGGGGTCTTGGCCGGGGCCGGGACGCCACCCGCGGCGGCGGCCGTCGGCTCCGGGGCCGGAGCCTCGGTGGGCAGGGCGACCGTCACCTCATTGCCGTCCTTCGCCTGCAGGTAGGCGGTCACGGCATCCAATTCCACCGCTGACAGCTGGATCGGCGGCTTGTCGACGGCGGGCATGGGCGAGACGGTGTCGTTACTGCCCTTCTGGCCCCAGCCGGTGACCACGTATTGGCTGGGATCGAGCATGGATTCGCGGATGTAGTCCACCGGATCGGCGGCATCGCCTGTGTAGCGTTCGTCGGCCAACCGCTCTCGCGCCATTCCCACCATATTCATGCCCTGGATGTCCGGTGCCCGGCCCAATGGGGGGGGCTTGTGGCACAGGGTGCAGGTGCCCTTGCCCTCGAAC
>JAUXGQ010000508.1 GCA_030621975.1 Gammaproteobacteria bacterium
GGGCCCGGAGCTGCCCGGGGCTTTTGAGCAGATGGACCTGGATATCCGCTTTTCGTCGCCCACGACGGAAGCGGCCAAGCCTTTTGTGTTCGAATTCCTGCCGGAGCTGGGCCCGGTGAGCGGTGAGGCCCACCTGACCGCACGGTCGGGGGCCTTTGCAATGGAGGGGATTGACCTGCGGGCGGGCACCGCAAAATCCATGACGGCTGAGCTCAAGGGGCGCGTCGGACGGATCGCAATGACCCCCGGGGACCGGGACGAGGACAGGGAATTCGATATTGTCATCAAAGCAACGCGCACCGAGCGCATCGCCCACCTGTTGGGGATACAGCTGCCGGAGGTGGGGCCCGTCTCCATCAGCGGAAGGTTCTCAGGCTCGGATCAGAGGTCCCGGCTGCAAGGCTTGAAGCTTCGCGCCGGGCGCAGCAACCGGTTGCTGCTCGAGGCCACCGGCAGCCTGGGGTTCGGCGATTTCACCACCGACCAATGGCTGGACGCGATCGACCTTCAGATCCAGGGATCATCGCGGGACACCGGCGCCGTGGCGAAACTGATCGGAAAGGATCTGCCCGAGCTTGGCCCCGTTCGCACCCGGTTCCACCTGGGGGGACGGGGCAAAGAGCTTCGCATGAGCAAAATCCAGGGCACCGTCGGCCGCGCGGAGGCGCTGCGGATCTCGGCCAGCGGCAACGTGGGTCGCGTCTTGCTGGAGCCCCGGATCGCGTTCAAGGCGATCGACTTGAGGGTCAGTGCCAGCGCACCGTCCACCAGCGCCCTGGAGCCCCTTGCCGGCCGACCACTTCCGGACCTGGGAGAGCTCAAGCTGACCGCCCGTTTGCACGACAAGGACGGCAGCCTTGCGCTGAAGTCCGGTAAGCTCAGGGTAGGCCCGGAGGATCGACCGGTGATCACCGGCTCCGGTGGGATCGGGAACCTGCTGACGACCAAAGACGCCTCCTGGAAGCTGCAGTTCGAGATCGGGAGTAAGGACCTTGCGGAGATTGCGGGGTACCCACTACCGGCGCTCGGCATCCTTAGGGGCCACCTGCTGTTGTCCGACGCAGACGGCAGCCTGGGTATCGAGGACATAGAAATCGTATCCGAAGACCCGGATCTGCTGACCGTTCGTCTCTCCGGCGCCTTCGATGACCTTATGAGCGGAGACCAGTTGGATGTACAGGCTGAGCTTTCCGCCCGCGACCTGGCGCTCATCGGTGCGCTGTTCGACCGGCAGTGGCCGGCCGGCGGGCGCATCAAGGCATCCGGGAGACTGCAGGGGGGACGCAAGAAACTGCGGTTCGACGGCACCCTGGACGTCGGCAGTACCCGATTTACCGGTAACCTGACGGGTTCGCTCGCCGGGAAACGCCCCAGGTTCACGGGCAAGATTCACACTCCCAAGTTGTTCCTCGCCGACGTCGGAATCACGCCCAAAACGACCCCTGCCGCTGAATCCTCGCGCAAGGAAAAACCGTCCGCTCACTTCTTCAGCCGCGAGCCGCTGCCCCTGGCGTGGGTGCAGGAATTCGATCTGGAGCTGGACGTGGGCGCCGACGAGATCGTGGGCATAGATCTCACCATCGACAGCCTGGTGGCCCTGGTATCCATAGAGGACGGCAAGCTCGCGATAAACCCGCTGGCGCTCGACTTCGAGGGGGGTGTCGTGCTGATCGATCTGGCGGTGAACACGGGGCCCGAACCCTGGGCGGCGCTGCAGGTCTCGGCGGACGACGTGGAAATGGGCAATGCCCTGGCACAGATAGAGGATAAGGTACCCGTAAAGGGCTCGTTGAACGTGTTTATCGACCTGCGGGGCGAGGGACGTTCACCCCACGAGATCGCCTCCAGCCTCGGCGGCGACTTCGGCATCGCGGTCGAAAACGTAACCCTGCCCCGCCGTCAGCTGGACCTGTTGGCGGTGGACTTCCTGGGCTGGGCCATCAGCCGTACCGTAGCCGGAGACCGGGAAGGAGAGATCCGTTGCGGCATGGTCCGCTTCTCCATCAGAGAAGGCCTGGCGGAGAGCCAGACCCTCATCGCCGACGGACCTACCCTGACGCTCAGCGGCAGCGGCAGCCTGAACCTCAGGGACGAGACCGTCGACTTCGTCCTGATTCCGAAGAAGAAGCGTCGCTTCTGGGCAGCCGCCGACCCGGTCAGGATAAATGGCCCGTTGACTGACCCCTCAGTCACGCCCCTGCCCACAGGCACGGCGGTTATCGCCGGCGCCGCTGTAGTGGCCCCGCTGATCGTCATTCCGGCCGTCGCCGCCGGATACCTGTGGAATCTGCTCAGCGAAGCTGACGACGAAAACAGCCCCTGCATGGATTTGAAGGCACGGGGTCTGCAGTCGCCATCGCCCCGCAACTAGCCCGGATGTCTCACTGGCGGACACCTTCCACATCGAGGATCAGTTCGACTTCCTTTGAGGCGGGCCCCAGATTCTTGGTGATTCCAAAATCCTCGAGGGCAAAACTGGTACGGCCCGTAAAACCCATGCGATACCCGCCCCAGGGGTCTTTTCCGGCACCGATCTGCTCGATCTGGATTATCAGGGGGCGGGTTACCCCACGCAGCGTGAAGCTGCCCTTCAACTGGGCCTGGCCGTTACCCTGGTCCTCGAAAGACGTGCTTACGAACTTCGCCTCGGGGAAATTTTTCACGTCCAGAAAGTCATCGCTGCGAA
>JAUXGQ010000321.1 GCA_030621975.1 Gammaproteobacteria bacterium
TCCTGGGGGGATTCACCCTCGCGGGATGATTCATCGATGTCGGGGACGGCCGTGGAAAAATCCAGCCCAAGGCGCTCGAGCAGGGACTGGCGGAAGGGAGAACTGGAACCTAAGACCAGGCGTAGATTCCGTGTGTGGGTACTGCGATGAGCCAGCATGGTTTTTACCTTCAAGTCGACCTGATCCGGTCCCTTCCCATTTTCTCCATAGGAGTTCCATAATAAGCTGATTCTAGCAAAGAGCAGGACAATCCTGCTGACTAGTCAGTCTAACGACCTTCAACCTTGACAAAGTCTCCGCTTTCCCATAGAAAAAGAGTGCCCGTTGCGAAATCAATAAACCGGGATGCCTGATCCGCCGATCCCCGGGAGAAAAATAATATGTCGGTTGCCGATTTACTGCTGGAAGGCGTCAAGCTCATGG
The DNA here is from genome assembly GCA_030621975.1 of Gammaproteobacteria bacterium. Taxonomy (GTDB): domain Bacteria; phylum Pseudomonadota; class Gammaproteobacteria; order Chromatiales; family Chromatiaceae; genus JAUXGQ01. The sequence continues at coordinate 424 of JAUXGQ010000321.1, forward strand.
TCCTGGGAATGGGGACCGTGTTTATGTTTCTGATGCTGCTGGTGGTGGCTATGACGGGCATGTCCCGACTCGCCCGAATCCTCGGTCCCGAAGAAACTCCCGTCGTCCCGGCAACACAGACTGCGACGGGATCCGGCCCCCGGGAAGACAAGGAACTGGTAGCTGTTATTTCGGCGGCGGTCAGGCATTATCGGGCGAGACACCGATAGCATCCCGCTTATATTTAGCCCCACCCTCCACCTTGGCTAGATCACATTGAATTGCTATGAATAAACCGAAACCCCTGGGTATCACCGAAGTCGTTCTGCGCGACGCCCATCAGTCCTTGTTCGCAACCCGAATGCGCATCGAGGATATGTTGCCGATTGCGGATAAACTGGATCGGGTGGGCTTCTGGTCCCTCGAAACCTGGGGCGGAGCGACCTTCGATGCCTGCATTCGGTTCGTTGGCGAAGATCCCTGGGAGCGGCTGCGCCGATTGAAGGCTGCGATGCCGAATACGCCGCAGCAGATGCTGCTGCGGGGCCAGAACCTGCTGGGATACCGACATTACGGGGATGATGTCGTAGAGGCGTTCGTCGAAAGGGCGGCGGTGACAGGTATCGACGTGTTTCGCATCTTCGACGCCATGAACGACATACGCAATCTCGAGACCGCGGTTCGCGCCGTACTCAAATCCGGCAAGCACGCCCAGGGCACCATGTCCTACACGGTCAGTCCGGTACACAAGCTCAGTGACTGGGTCGATATGGGCAAACGTCTCCAGGACCTCGGGTGCCATTCAATTTGCATCAAGGACATGGCGGGTCTGCTTCGACCCTATGTGGCCGAGGAACTGGTATCCCGGCTGAAGGAATTCTGCGAAATCCCCATTGCCATACATAGTCACGCCACAACCGGCATGAGTATCGCCACGGCGGCAAAGGCGGTGGAAGCCGGGATCGACTATGTGGACACAGCCATATCCTCCATGAGCATGACCTATGGCCATTCCCCCACGGAATCCATGGTGGCCATATTGCAGGGTACCGAGCGCGACACGGGTCTGGATCTCAAACTGTTGGAAGAGATCGCAGCCTATTTTCGCGAGGTGCGCAAGAAATATGCGAAATTCGAGGGGTCTCTGAAGGGCGTGGATTCGCGCATCCTGATCGCTCAGGTCCCGGGCGGCATGCTCACTAACATGGAGAACCAGTTGCGCGAACAAGGGGCCAGCGATCGTCTGGACGAGGTATTGGAAGAGATCCCCAAGGTGCGCAAGGACCTGGGCTATATCCCCCTGGTGACGCCGACCTCGCAGATCGTGGGCACCCAGGCCGTGATCAATGTACTCATGGGCGAACGTTATAAGACCATTTCCAAAGAAACCGCCGGTGTTCTCAAAGGACAATACGGGGCGACCGCGGCGGAGGTCAACGCGGAATTGCAGGCGCGGGTCCTGGAGGAGGGAGAGGAACCCATCACCTGCCGGCCCGCGGATGTGATCGAACCGGAACTGGACAAACTTACCATCGAACTGACCGATATCGCTAGACAGCAAGCCTTGAATCTGGCCGAGAATGTCATCGACGACGTACTCATCTACGCCCAGTTCCCACAGGTAGGGCTGAAGTTTCTGAAGAACCGTGGAAATCCGGACGCCTTCGAACCGGCGCCCGGTGCTGAAGCTAAAGCGGAGCCCAAGACGGCAAAGGCCGCGGCCCCCAGTGCGGGTGGAGCCACGACCGGCGGTCCGGAAGAATACCGTGTGGAAGTAAACGGCAAGGCCTTTGATGTTCGCGTGACCCCGGGGGGCGTCGCTGGCCAGATCGAACCCTCATCCAAAGCGGCGCCCGCCCAGACTCAGACCTCGCCCCCCGCTTCCGGGGGCGCCGGTGAGGGAACGCCGGTGGCGGCCCCACTGGCCGGAACCGTCTACAAGATTCAGGTCAAACAGGGCCAGGCGGTGGAGGCGGGTGAGGTGATAATGATCCTGGAAGCGATGAAAATGGAAACCGAGGTGCGTACGCCGGCCGGTGGTGTGGTTTTAGAGGTGAAGGTCCACGAAGGGGATGCCGTACAGGTTGGCGATCCCCTCCTGGTTCTCGTCTAGCCGCCATGGATATGGGTATGGAACAGCTTTGGCAGTCCACGGGGGTCGCCAATCTGGGCTGGGGACAGGTGTTCATGATGATGATCGGCGGGCTGCTGATCTATCTGGCCATCGCCCGAAAATTCGAGCCGCTGCTGTTGGTGCCCATCGGATTCGGCGCCATTCTCAGTAACATACCCATCGCGGGAATTGCCGGTGACCAGGGGCTGCTGGGATATATCTATCACGTCGGCATAGAAACCGGCGTCTTCCCGCTGCTAATCTTTATGGGCGTGGGCGCACTCACGGATTTCGGCGCCCTGATCGCCATGCCCTCGACCCTGATCCTTGGTGCGGCGGCCCAGTTCGGCATCTTCATCACGCTCTTGGGGGCGTTGGCGCTTAACCTGGTCCCGGGTTTCGACTTCACCCTGGCGGACGCCTCCGCCATCGCCATAATAGGCGGCGCCGATGGGCCGACCGCCATTTTTCTCGCCTCACGGCTTGCCCCGGAGCTGCTGGGCGCCATCGCCGTAGCAGCCTATTCCTACATGGCCCTGGTGCCCATCATTCAGCCACCGATTATGCGTCTGCTCACCAATAAGAAGGAGCGCCGGGTGGTCATGCAGCAGTTGCGGCCCGTCAGTAAGCTGGAGAAGATCCTCTTTCCCTTCGTGGTATTGCTGCTCTGTGTGTTGTTTCTGCCATCGGCAGCACCTTTGATCGGCATGCTCACGTTTGGGAACCTGTTGCGGGAGTGCGGCGTGGTGGAACGATTGAGCCGTGCGGCGCAGAACGAGATCATCAATATCGTGACCATCATGCTTGGTCTTGCCGTGGGTTCAAAGCTTTCCGCGGACAGCTTTCTCACCGTGGAGACCCTGGGCATTCTGGCGCTCGGCGCGTTTGCGTTCTGTATCGGCACGGCAGCAGGGGTCATCATGGGCAAGATCATGTACAGGCTGACTTCCGGGCGTGTCAATCCGCTGATCGGGGCAGCCGGCGTTTCCGCGGTGCCTATGGCGGCGCGCGTGGTCAATAAGGTCGGACTGGAATCCGATCACCATAATTTTCTGCTCATGCATGCGATGGGGCCGAACGTCGCCGGGGTGATCGGCTCCGCCGTTGCCGCGGGGATCTTATTGGCGGTGGTCGGCGGTGCGGCCCAATAGGAGGCGGTCCCGCGGACAGACCTGTCGTGAGAATCAATCTTGTTTTGACAGTCAAATACGTTACGTAATATGATTGCGCGCTTATGTTTACGCCTCTGCCTGAGCACGCAGACCCCTGGCGGTTGGCGGATGCCGGGAAACGCTTTGTCGGGCGCCTTGATTTGGACCAGCTTCCGCGCTTGAGCGAGGAACTGCCGGAACCGCGGACAGCGGTCGAATACGAACTGGTATTCGGGCGTGACGA
>JAUXGQ010000162.1 GCA_030621975.1 Gammaproteobacteria bacterium
GAGGGTGCGGAACGGCGTCTGGCCCGGTTTGTGCGGCTGTATCCCTCGCTACTGGCCCGCAGCACCGGAACCCTGAAACTGATCGATCTGCGTTATGCCAATGGATTTGCGGCGCGTTGGGCGGATGCGAAAGTGTCGACGCCTGCACCGCCCACCCCGCCCTTGTCTGATGCGGGGCCCGGTCAGCTGACCCCTGATACAGGAAAGGCGGTCTGAATGACTCGGAAAACGGATCTGAATCTGATGGTGGGATTGGATATCGGGACCTCCAAGGTAGTGGCTATCGTGGGCGAGATAAAACCCAACGATGAGATCGAAATCATCGGTATCGGCTCACACCCCTCGCGGGGGCTCAAGAAAGGTGCGGTGGTTAACATCGAGTCCACGGTCCAGTCCATTCAGCGCGCGGTGGAAGAGGCGGAACTCATGGCGGGTTGCGAGATCAACTCCGTGCATGCGGGCATCGCCGGCAGTCACATTCGCAGCCTCAATTCCCACGGCATCGTTGCCATCCGCGACAAAGAGGTGACCCACAACGATGTGGATCGGGTGATCGACGCGGCGCGGGCCGTGGCCATCCCCGCGGACCAGAAGATTCTGCATATCCTGCCCCAGGAATTCATCATCGACGAACAGGAAGGCATCCAGGAGCCGGTGGGGATGTCCGGGGTCAGGCTCGAGACCCGGGTGCATATGGTGACCGGCGCCGTGAGTGCGGCCCAGAACCTCGTGAAGTGCGTGCGACGCTGCGGTCTGGAGGTCGATGACCTCATCCTCGAACAGCTCAGCTCCAGTTATGCGGTGCTCAGCGACGACGAAAAAGAACTGGGGGTCTGCCTGGTGGATATCGGCGGGGGCACCACCGATATCGCCGTGTTTACCGAAGGCTCGATCCGGCATACGGCGGTGATTCCGATCGCGGGCGACCAGGTCACAAACGATATCGCGGTGGCCTTGCGTACCCCCACCCAGCATGCGGAAGAGATCAAGATCAAATACGCCTGTGCGTTGACCCAGCTGGCCAGCGGCGACGAGACCATCGAAGTGCCCAGCATCGGTGACCGGCCGCCCCGGCGCCTGTCGCGTCAGACCCTGGCCGAGGTGGTGGAACCGCGCTACGAGGAACTGCTGATACTGGTGCAGGGGGAATTGCGCCGCAGCGGCTTTGAGCCGCTGATGGCCGCGGGCGTGGTGCTTACCGGCGGAAGCGCCAAGATGGAGGGGCTGATCGAGCTGGGAGAAGAGGTTTTTCATATGCCGGTGCGTCTGGGTGTGCCCCAGTACGTCACCGGCCTGGCGGATGTGGTTCGAAATCCGATCTACGCCACGGGCGTGGGTCTGCTGTTGTTTGGGCACAAGAATCGGTCGGCAAAGTTACAGGAACTGCCGTCCGGGAGGGGGTTGACGGCAGTATGGGAGCGGATGAAAAGCTGGTTTCAGGGCAATTTTTGAGACGCGCTATCGATCCTGGAGCGAGGTCCGGGACAAGCGGCGGAAGGTTGCAGACAAGGTATCGAATTTAGTCTTACTTTAGCGGGAGAGAACGCAATGTTTGAATTGATGGACACACACAGTCAGAACGCGGTGATCAAGGTGATCGGTGTGGGCGGTGGCGGCGGCAACGCCATTAACCACATGGTCCACGGCGAGATCGAGGGCGTGGATTTCATCTGCGCCAATACGGACGCCCAGGCCTTGAAAAGCAGCGCCGTGCGTACCGTACTGCAGCTGGGATCCAATATCACCAAGGGTCTCGGCGCCGGCACCAATCCGGATATCGGCCGCCAGGCCGCGATGGAAGACCGCGATCGTATCCAGGATGCCCTGGAAGGCTCGGACATGGTGTTCATAACGGCCGGGATGGGCGGCGGGACCGGTACCGGTGCGGCCCCCATCGTGGCGGAGGTGGCCAAAGAGCTGGGAATCCTCACCGTGGCGGTGGTGACCAAACCTTTTCCTTTCGAAGGGATCAAGCGCATGAAGGTGGCCGAAGAAGGCATGAGTGAGCTGGGCAAGCACGTGGATTCCCTGATCACCATCCCCAACGAAAAATTGCTGGCGGTACTGGGCAAGGAGATAACCCTGTTGAACGCCTTCAAGTCCGCCAACGACGTACTGCTGGGGGCCGTGCAGGGCATCGCCGAGCTGATTACCCGCCCCGGTCTCATCAACGTGGACTTCGCGGACGTAAAAACGGTGATGTCCGAAATGGGCGTGGCCATGATGGGATCGGGCGAGGCCTCGGGGCAGAACCGGGCCCGCGAGGCGGCCGAAGCCGCCATTCACAGCCCCTTGCTGGAGGATGTCAATCTGGCCGGTGCGCGGGGGATCCTGGTCAATATCACGGCGGGAATGGACCTTTCCATCGGGGAGTTCGACGAGGTTGGCAACACTGTCAAGGAGTTTGCCGACGAAGAGGCCACAGTGGTCGTGGGTACCGTGATCGATCCGGATCGGCAGGACGACCTGCGGGTCACCGTGGTTGCGACGGGCCTTGGCCTTGGTGAGCGTAGCGTGCAGGCTGTGCCCCAGGAGCCGTCGGTGCGGCTGATACAAAACGACACCCAGGAGGGAGCGCCAACCGCCATCGACTACAAGGAGATGGATCGGCCTGCCGTGATTCGCCATGGCCAGGCGGCCGCTCAGCCTTACGCGGACGGTGGCCAGGACAAGGACCTGGAATACCTCGATATCCCCGCGTTCCTGCGCCGCCAGGCCGATTGAGAAAGGTTGCGTGCGGTGTTCAGTAGCCGGGGGTCAGAGGGATGGAAGGTGGACGCGGGCGAGCCCTGCGCAGGTTCAAGGCTGCTTGCGGCGGCTGAGACGGCGCAGCGACGCTCGCAGGGCGGGATCTTCCATCTCCTCCGCCACCGCCTGCAGCAGGCGGGCGTTCGCAGCCGACAGCGGTCGTGGGCGTCGCGGCGGGCGCCGCGGAGCACTGTGTTCGAGATAGATTGCCACTCGGATTTCCCGGATTCCCAGCTCGTTGCAGGGCAGCCGCGCGGCCAGTTGACGCGCCGCATAGCGAAAACGACTTGCCCAAACTGGAGAATCTGCGAAAATAACGAGATTGTGACGTTTTAGGGCAACTGCCCTACAATGGGGGGCCATCTGCGCGGGTAAGGCGTTTTGCACTCGAGACAGGAGCTGCTGCTGCCGCGACAGGGTTTGGCCGAGGCGATTCAATCTCGGACACGAATGCAACAGATCTTTTAGGGGTAAAGGTCCTTTAGACACGGCCGATGAAAGATTTGATTAGGGCTGGTATTCTTGCGTTCGTACCGAAAACATGAAGATTATATTTTTGTCCAGGTATTCTAGCAAACTGAGCAGCATCCAACTCGGATTGTCCAGCCTGATTACCGGCGTGGTGTCGGTACTGCTGCTGGTTTCCGGAGTTTCGCTGTGGACCGGATTCGAGTTCGGCCAAACCTACGACCGGCAGGCGCAGGGGCTTTCAGCCGAGGCAATCCAGTCCATATTCTCCCAGGAGCGCCGTGAGTTGGACGATTTGCAGGCCCGAACCCAGGAACATCTGGATGCGCTGGCCCTGCGCATGGGATCCCTGCAGGCCCATGTACTGCGACTGGACGCCCTGGGCGAACGCCTGACTCAGCTGGGCAAACTGGATAACGGGGAATTCGACTTCGACGAGGAACCGCCGTTGGGCGGGCGTTCCGGTGCGGAGGGCGCGGACCAGGGGCAGACGGCGCCTGATCTGCTCAGGGACCTGGAGCGGTTGGCGGGGTTGATCGAAGACCGGGAACGGAAACTGAGCATCCTGGAAGACCTCATCATGAACCGCAAGCTGCAGCGCGAGGTGTATCCCGCGGGCAGACCCGTCAAGAGCGGCTGGATCTCATCCTACTACGGGAAGCGGACGGACCCGTTTACGGGCAAGAAAGCCATGCACAAGGGCGTGGATTTTGCCGGACGCATGGGCTCTGACGTGATTGCCGTGGCGGCCGGCGTGGTAACGAGGGTGGGCGCCCAAGCCGGATACGGCGAGTTGGTTGAAATCCATCATGGCAACGGTTACGCCACCCGTTATGCGCACAACACAAAGGTGCTGGTAAATGAGGGCGAGCGCGTGACCCAGGGTCAGACGATCGCCAACATGGGCTCCAGCGGCCGGTCCACGGGTCCGCACGTACACTTCGAAGTCCTGCGCAACGGCAGGACGGTCAACCCGGCCAGGTATGTCCAGGCCTCCCGCTAGTCCCGCCCGCATCCCGTTAAAACTAATTAAATTCTGGCACAGGAATCTCATTCACAATTTGAAGATGTGACTATGTTTACGTACTGGCGGGAAATCGTCGTCTATACTCGCTGAGTACCCTATATCTAGGAATTAAGCAAGGTGAAATCTATGCGTAGCATCGGCAGAAAGATACTTGCTTACACGCTGGCCGCAACATTGTGCTCGACCGGGTTGGCCCTGTCGGGACCGGCAACCGCGGCTGATTACGATCGTGACTATCTGGACAGCGACGGCCCTCACGGGGGTGATATGCTCGGCGATCTGGTCATCGTGCGTCCCGCGATCGCGGGTGTCACAGTCATCGGTGTCGTAGTGTGGATTGTTTCGTCGCCCTTCACCTTAATAGGCGGCAACGCGGGCGAAGCTTGGGGGGAGATGGTGGCGGAGCCTTTCGCCTACACGTTTTCGCGGCCTTTGGGGCACATGGAACAACTCACCTGGTCTGACATGGACTGAGCATGATGCTCAGACCGGTTTGCCGGCCGGTTGTGTAGAGTTCACCCCCGGATAAAGCTCGTTCAGGGGGATAGAGAGACCGTTCGCCTGCACCACGCGGGCGTGGAAACGGCGCAGTTCCCGCGGGGAATGGACACCGCAGGAATGGGCCAGCATACCTACCTCGTAGACCATGTTGCTGGCGTAGTGGGCGACGCGCTCCGCCTTGGTGGGCGGATGCAGGCCCTTCTGCAGCTTCGGGTCGTGGGTGGTGATTCCGGTGGGACAGGTATTCTTGTTGCACTGCAGGGCCTGGATGCAGCCCAGGGCAAACATGAAACCCCGTGCCGAAGCCACGAAGTCAGCCCCGAGACACAGGGCCCAGGCCACGTCCGCCGGCGTTACCAGTTTGCCTGACGCGACCACCCGGATGCGGTCCCGCAGTCCGTATTCGGTCAGCCGGTCCACGACCAAGGGAAGGCCTTCGCGCAGCGGCAGTCCCACGTCGTCGATGAGCGGCATGGGCGCGGCGCCGGTGCCCCCGTCCGCCCCATCTACGGTGATGAAATCCGGCGCCGATTCGACCCCCCGCTTCAAGATCTCCTGGAACAGGCCATCCAGCCAGCCGTAGGCGCCGATGACCGCCTTGAACCCCACCGGCTTGCCGGTGGTGCTACGAATGCGGTCGATCATATTCAGCAGTTCGGCGTTGTTGTTGACGTCCAGGTGCCGGTTGGGGCTGATGGCATCCTCCCCTGGTGAGATGCC
>JAUXGQ010000400.1 GCA_030621975.1 Gammaproteobacteria bacterium
CCAGGGCATGCGGGGTGCAAATCCCGCATGCCCTCTTGCTGTGGGCGGGGTTCACGACTAGGAGCCTGTCCGAGAATAGCGATCGTAGCGAGGGCGAGACTGGTTGAGTCAGATTTCCCTATCATTTGAGGCGAATAGTTGGCCTATTTAACGAAAATGATCGAGGAATCTGGCCAACCAGGCTTGTCCGCAGTAGATTAGTCTATTCTTGGACAGGCTCCTGGGCTTGAATTTTCACCGCGCGCCAAGTTTAATGCCTGACGGCTATCCCCGCCCGGTCCCGCGCTGGCCGGCGATCACGAAAAACACACTTCCAGAGTCTTGCTATGGCAGTTAAACCCGATATTGATCCTCAAGAGACCCAGGAATGGCTCGATGCGCTGGAAGCCGTGCTTGAACGCGAAGGCGTGGAACGTGCCCACTATCTTCTGGAGCGCATGATAGACAAGGCCCGGCGTTCCGGTGCCTATCTGCCTTACAGCGCCAACACCGCCTATGTGAACAGCATACCGTTGACGCACCAGGAAAGATTTCCCGGGGACAGGGCAATGGAGCGGCGCATCCGCTCCTTTATCCGCTGGAACGCCATGGCGATGGTGGTCCAGGCCAACCGGATGTCCACCGAGCTTGGGGGGCATATCTCCAGTTTTGCCTCGGCGGCCACCCTGTTCGATGTGGGCTTCAACCATTTCTTTCACGCGCCCAGTAAGGATCACGACGGCGACCTCATATTTTTCCAGGGTCACTCGGCGCCCGGGGTCTATGCCCGCGCCTATCTCGAAGGCCGTTTGAGCGCAGACCGTCTTCACAGTTTCCGCCAGGAGGTGGATGGCGAGGGGCTTTCCTCCTATCCCCACCCCTGGTTGATGCCGGGATTCTGGCAGTTTCCCACGGTGTCCATGGGATTGGGGCCTCTGATGGCGATCTATCAGGCCCGGTTCAACCGGTACCTGAGGGACCGGGGTATTCTGGACACCCACCACCGCAAGGTGTGGGCGTTTATGGGCGATGGCGAGATGGACGAGCCGGAATCCCTGGGGGCTATTTCATTGGCCGCGCGCGAGCGTCTGGACAACCTGGTCTTCGTGGTCAACTGCAATCTGCAGCGGCTGGACGGTCCGGTGCGCGGCAACGGTAAGATCATCCAGGAGCTGGAAGCGGTGTTTCGGGGCGCCGGCTGGAACGTAATCAAGGTGATCTGGGGCGGGTACTGGGATCCCCTGATGGCCCGCGATAAAAAAGGCCTGTTGCTGAAACGCATGGAAGAAGTGGTGGATGGGGATTACCAGACCTACAAGGCCAGGGGTGGCGCCTATACCCGTGAGCATTTCTTCGGCAAATATCCCGAGTTGGCGGACATGGTCGCCAATATGACCGACGAAGACATCTGGCGTCTGAACCGGGGCGGCCATGATCCCCATAAGGTATATGCCGCTTACGCGGCAGCGGTGAAGCATACCGGCCAGCCCACCGTTGTCCTTGCCAAGACGGTGAAGGGTTACGGCATGGGGGTGGCCGGGGAGGGTCAGAATATCACCCATTCCCAGAAGAAGATGGGTGAGGTCGCCCTCAAGGCCTTTCGCGACCGTTTTAACATCCCGATTTCCGATGATGAGATCGGTGCCGCGCCCTTTTACAAGCCGCCGGCGGACAGTCCCGAATTGAAATATATGCAGGAGCGACGCGCGGTCCTCGGGGGGGCGCTGCCGGTGCGTCGCCAGGCGGCCAATCCTATGCAGCCGCCGGACCTGCAGTTTTTCAAGACGCTCCTGGAGGGCAGCGGTGAGCGGGAGATGTCCACGACCATGGCGTTCGTGCGCCTGATCACCCTCCTGATCCGGGACAAGAACATGGGCAGGTTCGTGGTGCCCATCATACCGGACGAGGCGCGGACCTTTGGCATGGAAGGCATGTTTCGCCAGCTCGGGATCTACTCCTCGGTGGGCCAGCTCTACGAACCCGTGGATGCGGACCAGGTGATGTATTACCGGGAGGACAAGAAGGGCCAGGTCCTGCAGGAAGGCATCAACGAAGCGGGTGCCATGTCGTCCTGGATAGCCGCGGGCACGGCCTACAGCAATCACGGCGTCAATATGGTGCCGTTTTACATCTTTTACTCGATGTTCGGGTTCCAGCGGGTCGGCGATCTGGCCTGGGCGGCCGGCGACATGCAGGCGCGTGGCTTCCTCATGGGTGGGACCGCCGGGCGCACCACCCTGGCCGGCGAAGGGCTTCAACACCAGGATGGTCACAGTCATCTGCTAGCGGCGACCATCCCCAACTGCGTGTCTTATGATCCGACCTTCGCCTACGAACTGGTCCTGATCGTGCACGATGGTCTGCGCCGCATGTATCAGGAGCAGGAGAACGTCTTTTACTACATCACGGTCATGAACGAGAACTATCCACAGCCTGCCATGCCGGAGGGTGTCCAGGACGGTGTGGTCAAGGGCATGTACCTGTACAAGCCGGGTCCGAAGCGGAAAAAGCGGGTTCAGTTGCTGGGCAGCGGCACTATCCTGCGGGAAGTGATCGCCGCGGGAGAGCTGTTGGAGAAGGACTTTCAAATCGCCGCCGACATCTGGAGCGTCACCAGTTTCAACGAACTGCGCCGGGAAGGCCTGGACGTGCAGCGCTACAACATGCTGCATCCCGAGGAGGAACCGGCGACCAGCTATGTCGCCCGCTGCCTGCGGGACCGCGAGGGGCCGGTGGTGGCCGCCACCGACTACATCCGCAGCTATGCGGATCAGATTCGACCCTTTATCGAGCAGCGCTATGTGGTGCTCGGTACCGATGGATTCGGCCGCAGCGACATGCGTTCCCAGTTACGCAAGTTCTTTGAGGTGAACCGCTACTACGTGGCGATCGCTGCGCTCAAGGCGTTGGCGGACCAAGGCACCATCGACGCGGCCATCGTCAGTAAAGCAATCGCCAAGTACAAAATAGATCCGGAAAAGCCGAACCCGGTTAAGGTGTAGCGACGTGGGTAAAGAAAGAGAAGTCTTGCTGCCGGACATCGGGGATTTCGCCGAAGTCGAGGTAATCGAGGTCCTGGTGGCCGAGGGTGATCGGGTCCGTGTCGAAGATTCCCTGATCACCCTGGAAAGCGATAAGGCCGCGATGGAGATACCCGCGCCCTATTCCGGTGTGGTCGGTGTCGTCAAGGTGGCCGTGGGTGACAAGATCAGCGCCGGCGATCTGTTGCTGAGCATCGAGGTGGATGGGGACGCCGCTGCGCAGGCCGAGGCGCAAGGGCAGCCCTCTACGCAAGAGGGATCGGCCCAATCGCCTCCCGCACCGGCGGCCGCATTGACGAAAAACGGGTTGGCAGGGTCGCAACGTCTGCCCGGGGAAAAGCTGGCCTCAACACCACCGGTGCTGCCCCTTCCGACGGATGTCGCCGCAGGCCGCAAGGCCCACGC
>JAUXGQ010000373.1 GCA_030621975.1 Gammaproteobacteria bacterium
CAGCACCAAAGCCACCACCATCAGCTTCGGAATAAAAGACAGGGTCATTTCATTGATCTGCGTCGCCGCCTGGAACATGGCTATCAACAGCCCGATGGCCAGCGCCGGCAGCAAGACTACCGCCGCGAGCAGTGCCGTAACCTCCATGGCCTGCTGGCCGATATCGATGACCGAATCAGGAGTCACATGGGTCTCCTTGGGTTAAACCTAAAAATAGAAGCTCGACGCCAGGGTCCCGAATACCAGCGACCAACCGTCTATGAGGACAAACAACATGATCTTGAACGGCAGTGAAATGATCAGCGGTGACAGCATCATCATACCCATCGACATCAGTATGCTGGCCACCACGATATCTATGACCAGAAACGGGATGAACAACAGGAATCCGATCTGAAACCCCGTCTTGAGCTCGCTGGTGGCAAACGCCGGCAGCAGAAGCGAAAAGGGTACGTCCTCAGGGGCTTCGATCTCGCCGTAGTCCGCTATGCGTGCGAACAGCGCCAGATCGTCTTCCCGCGTCTGGGCCAGCATAAACCCACGTACAGGATTAGAGGCCGCCTGCAGTGCCTGCTCGGCACCTATGGCGTCTTCCAGATAGGGTTGCAGGGCAACCTGATTGACCTCCGTGAAGACCGGCTTCATGATAAATATGGTGAGAAACAGGGTCAGACCGACCAGTATTTGATTGGAAGGCGTGTTCTGCGTACCCAGCGCCTGACGTAGAATGGCCAGCACGATAAGAATCCGGGCAAACGATGTAGTCATCATGAGCGCTCCCGGCAGCAGGCTCAGTGCGGTCATGAACAGCAGTATCTGGATACTCAGGGTGTAGGTCTGACCACCATCAGGCGTTTGATTCACGGTCATGGCGTCGAGACCCGGCACAGCAAAGGCATTGGCGGACAACAGAACCAGTGCAGTGACGATCAGCAGACGGCTCATCGCTGCGACTCCGGCATTTCAGTCTCCAGGGCCCTGGCGAAGGGGGGGGTGGCATCGTCGCCGCGATCCAGAACGTACAAGGTTTCGATGCGCCCCGGCGCGACTCCAAGCACCAGTCGAGTATCCTCCACCTGCACCACAACCACACGTTCGCGGGATCCCAGGGTAATTCCCCCCAGCACATTGACCAGACCCTTGCCCGCCATGGAGAAACGGCCGTAGCGTCTGGCCGCCCAGGCCAGGGCGATAATAGTGGCCAGTACCAACAACAGACCCGCGGCGGTTTCCAGTAGCCCTTCCGCCCCCAAGGGAGACCGGGTCGGACCGCCGGGTCTCGCGCCCGCGGTTTCCGCCGCCGACGAGGTAAACGACAGCCCGGCGCAGCAACTTGCCAACGCCACTCGCCAAAAGCCGTTATCACCTCCGGAAGCGGCCCAACGCTTGACGCTCAGCCAACCCCCGGGGGATGCTGCGGGGCTGGAGGCGGCTCTCATCAGGCGAGCCTCTTTACACGGTCTGCGGGGCTGATGACATCGGTGAGCCGGATACCGAATCTGTCGTTGACCACCACCACTTCACCCTGCGCGATCAAGGTGCCGTTGACGAGAACGTCCATGGGTTCGCCGGCAAGCCGATCGAGTTCGACAACCGAACCCTGGTTCAATTGCAGCAGATTCCTTATGTTGATGCGGGTACGCCCGATCTCCATGGCGATGGTAACCGGCACGTCCATTATCGCATCGAGATTGACCTCCCCAGACTCTGTATTGTCCGGCTCCAACTGCTGAAACTCTGCCGAGGCGGGCGCAGTCTCATCGCCTGGTGCGGTCGCACCCGTGTCACCGCCCTGTTCCTCCAGGGCTGCCGCCGAGTCGTCCGCCGGTGCTTCGTCAGAATCGGCGCCAATGTCCTGTTCGCTCATAAGTCGAATCCTGCTAACTTCTTGCTGTGTTAGGATGGAAGCTTGAGCAGATCCTTGCGCGGTCTGTTATCCACCCATTTGGATATCTTTACCGCGTAGTTTCCGTCCGAAACACCTAGTCTTCCGTGAAACACCGGGATGTCGGCGGCAAATACCTGCACCGTGTCCGGCATGTCCAAGGGGATCAGGTCCCCCGCTTTCAAGCGCGATAGATCCTGTACGCTGAGCCGCACCTCGGCCAGTATCCCGTGCAGCTCAACCTCTGCCTCCATGACCTCTTCACGCATCGCCTGCTCCCAGCGTTCGTCACGCTCGCCCCGGTCGCTCTGCACGCCGGCGTCCAGCAGATCACGAATGGGTTCGATCATGGAATACGGCAACGCCAGGTGTAGTTCACCGCCTCCGTGTTCCAGGTCAATATGGAAGGTCGAAACCACAACCACTTCACTGGGACTGACTATATTGGCGAACTGGGGGTTGACTTCCGAACTCAGGTACTCGAAGTTGACGTTCAAGATCGGCCTCCAGGCCTGCTCCAGATCGGCAAAGGCTCTCGTCAGCAGCAGTTGCACAACCCGGAGTTCGGTGGGGGTGAATTCCCGACCTTCGACCTTGGTGTGAAAGCGTCCCGATCCACCGAAGAAATTGTCGACTACATTGAAGACCAGCTTCGGATCGATGACGCAGAGCCCTTTACCCCGCAGGGGATGGATCCTGATCATATTCAGGCTGGTGGGAACGAACAGACTGTGCACGAACTCGGAGAATTTGAGCATGTGCACGCCCGATACCGAGATATCCGCCGAGCGGCGCAGCATATTGAACAAGCTGGTTCGGAACTGCCGGGCAAAGCGCTCGTTGATCATCTCCAGGGTCGGCAGCCGGCCCCTTACGATGCGGTCCTGGGCAGTGAGATCATAGGGCTTGATCCCGCTTCCGTCACCGACATCTCCGTCGTCGGTATCGACATCGCCGCTGTCTACGCCATGCAGCAGGGCATCGATTTCGTCCTGGGAAAGTAGGTCGCTTGCAGCCATGATCTATTGCATAACAAAGCTGGTGAAATACAGTGCCTCGACCTCACCCTGCACACCCTGTTTCTGGGCTATCTTGCGGATTTCCTTTTGCAGCTTCGACTGCAATGCCTTCTTGCCCGCACGCGTTTTCAGTTTGTTGCCGTCCTGCTCCATCAACAACGACAACATTCTGTCCCTGATCAGGGGATCGTTCTGCTGCAAAAATTCCACCAGCTCAGCATCCCGTGTCATGACCTGCATGCTCACCTGCAGTGTCTGGGGACGTCCCTCGAGACTCACTACGAAGGCTGGATCCAGGGCATGGTAGACAGCCGGTTTTCGCGCGGCATCCTCCCCCCGGGCCGTCTTCCCATCCGACCCTCCGTCCGCTGATGCCGCGGAATCCCCGTCGTCCGACGTCAGAAACAAGGTGGCGGCCGCACCACCTCCTATGAGGACCAGCAATGCCGCCGCAATTATGATGACGAACTTCTTCTTTGAACCGGATTTTTCCTCTACACTCAGATCCAGTTCGTCGCCAGTACCTTGCTCTACCATCTCAGCCGTCTCTCATTGTGGGTTCTCGCTCAATTTGCAAGAGACATGCCATCGCACACAGGACTTATTACTTTCGAATATTCATAAGGTTATAAATTCGCTCGGCCGCAACGCCAGAGAGTTGACTCGCTA
>JAUXGQ010000529.1 GCA_030621975.1 Gammaproteobacteria bacterium
CGTGCGGATCAATGCGGAATACCGCACCTAGGAGGCTGTCCGAGAATGGATGACCTACTGCGCGAACGTGGAGGCCGGGCGGAGTTCGCGCTCGAATTCGTTAAATATGGCCAATATTCGCCTCATTCGAGCACGAAATCCGCCTCGGCCCCACGTCCGCTCGCTACGATCCCCATTCTCGGACAGCCTCCTAGTCGTTTTTTTATCTTCTTTGCGTCTTAGCGCCTTTGCGCGAGTTATCTTAGAGATGTAGGTAATGATATGACCTCTGCCGTGCCGATGCCTCTCGGATCGCTGGCCGCGCTGACCAGGCCCGTCCGCCGGTCCCAGTACACCGCCTGCATGTTGCCGTAAGGGCGGTTCAGCGGCTCCAGGACATGTCCTTTCTCCTTCAGGCTGGTCATTTCCGCGGGGCTCAGGGCGCCGGCTTCGAACTCCACCTCGTCCGGGAGATACTGATGATGAAAACGGGGTTGTTCGACCCAGGCCTCGGGCCCCCGGCCTTCGGCCAGGGCCAGCACGGCGTGCAGCAGCATGGTAATGATGCGACTGCCCCCCGGGGTGCCGAGAATAGCCACCCCCCGGTCGCTTTCGACGAAGGTGGGAGTCATGCTGGAGAGCATGCGCTTGCCCGGTTGTATGGCGTTGGCCGCGCCGCCGATGAGCCCGTAGACGTTGGGTACGCCGGGCCGGACCGAGAAGTCGTCCATTTCGTCGTTCAACAGAACCCCGGTCCCGGGGGGCACGAAACCCGAACCAAAGGGATAGTTGATACTCAGGGTCGCCGCAACCCTGTTCCCATCGGCGTCCAGGATAGAGAAATGTGTAGTATCGCGGCCCGCGGATCCAGCGGCCAGCCCCTCCGGCGGTCGGCTCGCGGTGACCCGGTCGAGGCGAATGCCCCGGGCCAGCCCGCGGCCGTAAAAGGGATGCAGCAAACGGGGCGTCGGCATGTCCACGAAATCAGGGTCGCCGAGATACTCTGCACGGTCCCGGTAAGCGCGACGCATGGCCTCGATCAGCAGGTGCTTGCGGATTTCCGGGGACAGGGATTGGAGATCGAACGCCGCAAGCACGTTGAGCATCTCAACCAACACGATGCCGCCGGAGGAAGGCGGCGCAGCGCTGGTAATGGTCATACCCCGATAGCTGCCCCGCACGGGGGGGCGCTCTGCAACCCGATACCGGCGCAGATCCTCCAGCGTCCAGATGCCGCCGGCGGCCCGCACGCCCGCCACCAGTTTTTCTGCGACCGGGCCGGCGTAGAAACCCTTCCTGCCCTGCTTGGCCAGCGCCCCGAGGGTGTCCGCAAGCTCCGGCTGGCGCAACAGATGACCCTCGGCAGGCACTTCGTTGGCGTGCAGAAACTGGTCCGCCGCGGCCGGCGATTTCCGCAGCACATCCAAACGCCATTGCGCCATACGCAGATAATGCCCGTCGACGGCAAACCCGTTGCGCGCCAGACGTATGGCGGGGGCCAGACTCTGCTCAAGAGGCAACCTCCCGTAATGGCGGGCCAGGTGGACCAGGGCCGCGGGCTGGCCCGGAATAGCGGCGGCCAGCGGACCATCGATGGACCGGCCGGACACCGGGTTTCCCGCCCCGTCCAGATACATATCCCGGTGGGCGGCCAGGGGCGCCCGCTCGCGCCCGTCCAACATCAGCTCAAGCCCGTCACTCGCCCGGTGCAGCAGCCAGAACCCGCCGCCACCCAGACCTGAGCTGTAGGGTTCCACCACCGCCAACACCGCACTGACGGTCACCGCCGCGTCAAAGGCATTGCCCCCCGATTCCAGTGTCCTGTGGCCGGCTTCCGTGGCCAGCGGATGCGCGCTGGCAATGGCCGCCGCGGCCGGTTTGGACGCATCCGCCCTGATCTCGGCTGCGGCGAGCGGCATGCCCACCAGGCACAGCACGGCGAACACCCAGGAAACCAAAAGGCCCCTGGGAGGGGCCTTTTGCAGCGGGCCTGCCCTCAGGGCAGCCTCATTCCTTGTTGCCCGTGATGCGCAGATATTTTGCATGGAGCTCCTCTTGCGTCTCCTTATGATCCGGATCCAGGGGAATACAGTCCACCGGGCAGACCTCCACACACTGCGACGTCTCGTAATGGCCGACACACTCGGTGCACAGGTTCGGATCGATCTCATAGATCTCGTCGCCCTGGTAGATCGCGCCATTCGGACATTCGGGCTCGCACACATCGCAATTGATGCATTCGTCGGTAATTATTAATGCCATAACAAACTCCTCAACAGGCGCCTCGGCCTCTAGTGCCCTGTGTCACCAATACGTTGCAGCTCAGCGAGGTTGGACGGGATGTGCGGCAAGGCGCGCGAGCGCAGGACTGGCCAATCCCAATTGATGAAATACATCCCTGTATTTCACCCCTTCGGGGTCGCTGCGCGGTCCCAATCCGCTCCCGGCGGATTGGTCAAGCGAGCGCAACACAGCCGCACGCCCGTCCAGCCTCGCCCGAAGGGAGCCCCACAAATGGGCCAATGCGGCGTTGCGTCCCTTGGCAAGGGTGCGCGCCATTCCCTGCGGGACGCGCCTTGCCTTGGCCCATTTATGGGGCTCTGAGC
>JAUXGQ010000253.1 GCA_030621975.1 Gammaproteobacteria bacterium
ATGCGCATCTCCGCCGTAAAACGTATTCGAATCATATTCGTTCAGTGACCATTCGGTTGCAGCTCTGGACGCGAGATCCGCCCTACATGCCAGAGCTGCAAAACGATACGTCCGCCTTCGCGGTGCACCGCCCAAGCCCACATTGGCGGGAACGTTGCTATGTCGCAATTCCTATCCTGTACTCAATTTTTCCCCGATTGCGCCGAAATAAGTTGTGTCTGCCGATGAGCAGGGGTCGGCCCAAGACAACGAACAACCCATAGGTGCGCTCGGAGCAGCGTATCGTCCCGGCATGGCGGGACTGCGGCAATCTGTCGGGGGGGGGGGGTAAATGCACATGACGAAAATGCACGGGTCGACACTGCTGCCTGTTGTCCCGTTGATGTTCCGAGCTTAATCGTGCCTGCGTCCGAGAGAGTCGAAAAGACAGATCTGTTCAACCCGGGTGGGGAGGACGACTTCTGGGTGCGTTCGCGCAAAGAAATCCTGGCCATTCTGTCGCGGCTGAAAAACAACGTCACAACCGTAACTGCCTATTTCGATGGTAATCAGAGTTTTATCCTTACGGCGGTACTGGGCCTGTTAAAGGACCGGGATCTGCTGATCCTGGACGAGGGACCGAGCGACGAACTCAACCTGAAGCTCCTGCAGTCGGGGCAGGCATCCTGCGTCACCGTGCACGACCGCATTCGCATCCGATTTGATTGCGGCAACCTGAAACGAGCGCGCTACAAAGGGCGCAGCGTGCTCGTGTGCCCGATTCCGAGGGAGCTGTTATATCTCGAGCGCCGGGAGTGTTTCCGCGTAGCGGCTTCCGTGGTGCATCCTCCAGTATGCTATGTGCCGCAACTGGAACAGGAACCGCTAAAGCTGTTGGTGGTCGATATCAGTGTCGGCGGGCTGGGCCTTTATAACCTGAATCGGCCTATGGATGTGAAATCCGAGGATTCTTGCCTGTATTGTGGTTGCAGGCTCCACCTCCCCGATTTTGCCAAGTTGACGGTGGACCTGAGGGTGCAAAACATCCGTCGCGTGGTGCACGAGGATGGGAAGGAGGCGCAGAAGATCGGCGCTAAGTTCATGTATTTGAGACCAGGCGACAGTAACCATATCCAGCAGTACGTAAACAGCATCCAGCTCAAGCAGATTGCTATGACCCGAAGGTGACGAGAAGCCAAGCCCCCCGAGGGCTGCGGAATCAGTAGCGTGTCTCGCGGGCTAACTTTCTAATCGGTGTACGGCAACAGGAGTCGGCATTCTTTCTTGGCGATCTCGGCCAGTTGCGACCGCTGTTGCACAGGGACCCGTGGCAGGTCCATAACCCGCTCGGAATAGTCTGAAGTAGCATCCAGGGCATCGTCGATGTCCTTTTTCACCTGGTCCCTGGACAACCCGAAGGAGCGTCCCAACTCCACGAAGAAGGTGCCGTGGTCGGCGTATCCCGACGGATCGAAGGGGATGGCGCTTACCAGGTTGTGGCGCGGCCATGCGCGCATCGGCGCCGGATCGTATACGGGCGCCAATCGGCAATCGGACAGGCCCCCGAGAAAGGCGAGGTTGTCCAGATGCAGATCGCCGTTGCCGGTCAGCAGCGCCATCAGGATTCGGCGATACAGTTGCGCACCGGTGTCCTCGGGCAGGGTTGCCACCTGTCGCAGGCGTTGGATTACGCCCCCAAGCTCCTCCAGGAGGATGTCACCTGTTTCTCGAAACAGGTGGTCGCCGGTGGCTATAACGGAAAACAGGGACTCCATCGGGATGGGTCGCCCGGCGCTCCGGTCGAAGCGTTCCACGGCAAGAAACTGCAGCCCATCAGCCTCGTAGCGGGCGTAAGCCGGAACCGGGAACCCAGCCTCCCGGTGGATCTCCAGGCACAACGCCTCAAGGTCCAGTAAGCCGGCGTATTCCGGTGGCTCGATCTTCAGCACCACATCCCGCCTGTCCGGGGTTTCCGGTGGGTAGAGGTTCGCTTGCGCATCGCCCGGGGTCATGGATACGAGCAGCTTCGGAATCATACCACCCACGGACGGGGTCGGTCCCAGCGTCTGCTCGATAACCCGGGGGTCGAATTCGACGTTTTCGTCCAGTACGTTGCGCTTGAGCATGCGCCAGAGTTGCGAGCGGCTTTTGGATACAGCAGTCGTGGTGCCCATAGGCGGGGTAGGGGTGTTGGATCCGTACCAGGCTTGGGCGGAGATATCGTCCGAAAAGACATCCACATGCCCGATGCCGCCGTGCCCACCCATGACCAGCAGCCGCCATTCCGTCTCCGGTCCCGGCGGTGGTTCCCTGCCTAATGTCGCGCGCAGGATGTCCAGGTAGTGTCGGCGTTGCAGATTGCGTGGATTGTTGCCCGGGACGAGTGACAGCAGGCGAGGAAAGACCGGGATCCGCTCGCTGATTGGATAGGAGACGGACTCGTTGCCCCAGATCCTGACGTCGCCCAGGAGACAGAAACCCGGCTGGCCGGAAGCCAGGTAGTCGCTGGTGTAGGTGAAGGCGGTTTGATCTTCGGAGAGCACCAGGTCACCCATTTTCTCCGGGGCGCCGGAGACCCGGGTCCATATTGACGCATGCCGATTGCGCGCCACCCTCAGTCTTTCCGCGCCGGCTTGTTTGAAACGCGAAAAAAGGTACCTGCCTTAATCGCCTCCGCGGCCTTTTCCTTGGATCGCCGCGGGATGAAGGCCAGCTCGAGATCCAGTTGATCCCCCAGTGCTTCCAGCAGTGAGGCGCGGATATCGCCGCGGTGTTTCGCCTTGCTGAGCCCTACAGCCGACAGGCCGGCGTTTTCAGCCAGCTTTGCCTGCGACAAGCCGCGCGCCTTCGCGATGGCGACGGCCTCGTCGATGAGTGACCTGATTCGCTCGGACATTAAACGATGTTTAAATAGATAGAAGATTAGTACAGGAAATCATAGCATAATTTAACTAATGTTTAATAATTTCCTCTGAGCAGGTCTTGTGCATTAAGTTGGCCGGACGCAATGTCCAGGGTCTTCGTCCCAGATGAGTTGTGTGTAGTCGAAATCCTGTTCCAAAGCGGGTTTGACCACGCGGAAGTAGGGCGAAAGATCAAAATCCCTGGGTGCAAACAGGCTGTAGTGGCGGATATGCAGGATCTCCCGCTCGGTGTAGGTACCTGCCGGATAGGACCGGATTCGTTGTTTACGTATGCGGGGCAGGATCGGGTACGGGACGGCCTGGAAGGCCTGGGCGATCAGCGTGGAACAGATGGCCCGGGTCGGATCTCCGCTCCCCAGGGCCAGCATGCGCCTGCGCCAGCGCATGGGCACCGGGGGCTGGGGCAAGAGGTAGCGCACCAGGTCTACCACGTTTTTCAGGTCGTACTTAAGGCCCAGCCGGTCGATGACGAACTGGACGACCCGGTTGCGATCCTCGGCAGTGAGGCCGACTGCTCTGCAGATACGGGTGTTGTAGGCCTCGTATTTGGAAAGCGGTACGGCGATCACACCCTGTACGAGATCCGCCTCCACGAGCGTCCTGGGCTCGGCGACGTCTCTCGGATCGTCCAGGGCGTTGCCTATGTAGAGCGCGGCATGGGACCAGGTCGACTGGGTCAGGTACTTGACCGCCACGCTGACGCGCTGATTGCCCTCTATTAGCAGGACATCGCCGGGCTCCAGGATCCTGCGCAGGGTTTGCGGGTCGCTGACCGAGAACGGGCGGTAGTCCCGGGACGGCTGTTCCAGGTAACGCGCGATACTCTCGCCCGTCTTGCGTTTCACCCACTGTAACATCGATCAGCTATTAATCGCTGCAAAAGTGCCAGTTCGCCCGCAAGCGGGCTCCTGCGGAGTGAACAACAGGCTTTGAATCAAATGTGATAAATCCCGTTTTTGCCTATTTGATTCACATTTCGTCCCGCCTCCTTGCACATTCTCTCCCTATACTCTCTATTGTGGATCGGATGCGTAACCGGTTCAAACCTTCCCTCTCCTCTTTCTTATGAAGAGGTTTGGTCGGTGACCGACAGTTTCGGCACCGACCATTTTTTTGCGTGTTTTTTGCCGGTGTAGGCTGGGGCTTGCCCCAGCTTTTCTACGTAGTGGATCGCGAAATGAAGAGCCGGGGCAAGCCCCAGCCTACATCTGCAGTGGACGGATGGCGCGATATGCGGGCTAAGGACTCGCTTCAAAATAACTTCACATTTCTGTGCGCCGATCCATCCCGCCTGACCGCGTAACTCAATAAGCGGAGGCATGTTGTCGGTGCAGCGAGGGTGCGAAGAGTCCCTTCCACGACACGCTGTGAATACATCCCTGTACGCTCGACGACAGCATCCCTGCTGCCGACGGTCGTGGAAGGGACTCTTCGCACCCTCGCTGCACCGACAACATGCCTCCGCTTATTGAGTTACGCGGTCAGGCGGG
>JAUXGQ010000383.1 GCA_030621975.1 Gammaproteobacteria bacterium
CACTCGCCAGAATCTGCCGAAGCAGCGCTAGCGGGCTCCGGTTCCTGAGTATGTAGGCCGTTGTGCCGTTCCGTAGGAGCCCGCTTGCGGGCGAACTCGATGACAATTTGGAGGTTGGAGAGTGACCTGATCGATGCGGTTTGCAGGCTCACCGCATCCTACGTGCTCTTTATATTGCCACAGAAGGACACGGAATCAATTGTGGTGATTGGGCCAACGGCATGAATAACCCCCCAAACACAATTTGCTCGGTGGTGAAGTAGGCCAGCGAAGTCGCGTAGGATGCGGTGAGCCAGCGAACCGCATCAATCGGCTGGTTCGTGTCGCATGGCGAGCTCGAGGGGAAAGTAACAGCTGAAGGTACTGCCTTTTCCCGCCTGGCTTTCGATCCTAAGTTCACCTCTATGCCGATTCAGTACATGCTTGACGATGGCCAGCCCGAGACCGGTTCCGCCGGATTTTCTCGAGCGGCCCGCATCGACACGATAGAACCGCTCGGTTAGGCGTGGGATGTGTATTGCCGCTATTCCTTCCCCCGTATCACTGACCGAAAGGCAGAGATTGTCCCCGCTTTTTTTCCAACCAATGGTTATCTCGGATCGCTGGGGCGTATGACGAACCGCATTGAAAATCAGATTGGAAAAAGCGCTGCGCAGTTCCGATTCGTTGCCGAGCATCCAAAGGGTGGGTTCAGACTCCAAATGCAATACATGCCGGTGTTCGCCGCTCAGAGCCCGGGCTTCGCTGGTTATGGATTCGAGCATCAGGGGAACTGCCACCGCTTCCTGCATTCGCTCTTCGTTATCCATCTCCAGCCGAGACAGGGTAAGCAGGTCGGTGATAATTATCTCCATTCGCTCTGTCTGCTGGTGCATCAGCTGCAGGGCGCGTCTGTGTTCTGTCAGCTTTTTGTCGGAATGGACGAGGGTTTCCAGAAAGCCGCTGATTACGGTCAGCGGCGTGCGCAATTCGTGGGAGACATTGGAAACGAAGTCTCGACGCGTCTGATTTACATGATAGAGCTGGGTGATGTCTCTGGCCAGGATCAGATAATGCTGGGTCCTGCCAAAAGGTGTGACACGCAGGGAAACTACGATGCCCTTGTTGTTGGGCGGTGTGAGTTCCAGAGGCCGGCTGTAGTCGGCCTGCTGAAGATACTCCTCCAGGACAGGATGCGATACGATCTTCAGCAGGGATTGACCCTGCATCTCGGGCCAGGTGATACCCAGCAGGCGTAGTGCAGCCGGGTTGGCCCATTCCATTTCCCGGTACTCTCCGATGATTACGGCGGCGTCCGGCAAGGCCGCCGCAGCCTCTCTGAAGCGTGAGGCGAAACGGGAAAGACGGCGTTTGCGTCTTTGGCCCCGCTTTTGCAGCGTGACGGTCTGTTGGTAAATCTCACCCCAAAGTCCGGGTGGATAAGGGGGTTTCAATCGCTTGCGTAGATCCAGACATCTCCGGAGTCGTATCAAGTTGAACAGGTGCCAGAGAAGATAGCCGGACAGCGGTATCAGCAGGCTAAGATGCCAGTTTCCTAGAAATGCACCCGGTAAGGAACCTAATATCGCAATTCCCAAGAGGATTCGCAGTTCGATGTTCCAGCTTGGGGACACTTGCTTAATCCGATACGGAGGTTACCCGCGTTTATTGGAAAAACGGTAGCCCACCCCACGCACTGTTTGAATCAGTTGGTCATGCCCGCTGCCTTCCAGAATTATCCTGAGTCGACGGATATGGACATCGACCGTGCGTTCCTCCACGTAGACCTTGTCGCCCCACACCTGGTCGAGCAACTGGGCACGGCTGAAAACCCGATCACGATGGGTCATGAAGAACTCCAACAGGCGGAACTCCGTGGGTGCGATATCAATAATCTGGCGGTTAATGTAGACGCGGTGACTCTCCCTGTCCAGGTGCAGGCCATCGATTTCTACCTGTTGGTCTTCACCAGCGGTCGAACTGCGGCGCAACACCGCCTTTATTCTCGCCACCAGTTCCCGGGGAGAAAAGGGCTTGGTGATGTAATCGTCCGTGCCCGTATCCAGCCCCTTGACCTTGTCATGCTCCTCGTTACGTGCGGTTAACATGATGATGGGCAGCCCGCGGGTGGCGGGATCCCGGCGCAGCTCCAGCGCAAGTTCCAGACCCGAGCGGCCGGGCAGCATCCAGTCGAGCAGCATGAGATCGGGCCGGTTGTCCGCGATCTGGTCGCGTGCCTGGTCCGCGTAGCCTGCTTCCGTGACTTCAAAGCCTGCGCTTTCCAGCGAGAACCTCACCATCTCCCGGATGGCGGGTTCGTCATCGACGATCAGAATCTTTGGCATGGTGAGACGGGACACTAACCATAACGGCCTTCGATGTAATCGGCGGTTTCCCGGTGAGCAGGTGTCACGAACAACTCATCCGTCGGCGAGTGTTCGACCACCTTGCCCATCAACATGAATATACACTCCTCGCTGGCGCGACGGGCCTGAGCCATGTTGTGGGTAACAATAAGGATACTGTACTGGCCGCGCAGTTCCCAGATCAGTTCCTCTATCGCGGCCGTTCCCTTGGGATCCAGTGCCGAGCAGGGTTCGTCCATTAGCAGCATAGTCGGTTTGACCGGTAGCAGTCGCGCGATGCACAGTTTCTGTTGCTCTTCGAGAGAGAGCCCGGTCGCCTTTGCGTCCAGCCGATCCTTTACCTTGTCCCATAACAGAACCTGCTGTAGCGCGCCTTCTACGATCTCATCCAGATCGCTGGCCGAGTAACGCTTTTCCTTGTTATGCATCCTGTGGCCGAACAGGATATTTTCCCGGATGCTGATGGGAAGTGGATTAGGTCGTTGAAACACCATGCCGATCTGTTTGCGCACCTGCACCAGTTCCACACCCGGGTTGTAGATGTTTTGATCGAAGACGTCTATACGCCCCTCGATACGCACATAGCCGAGGCGTTCATTGATGCGGTTAACGCTGCGCAGAAACGTTGATTTACCACAGCCGGACGGTCCGATCATGGAAGTGATGATGCCGGCGCGTATATTCAGATTTACATCGAATAAGGCCTGGAATGTACCATACCAGAGACTCAGATCATGGGTATGAATACAGAGCTTGTTACTGGCGTCGTTGGAAATTTCAGCCGTGGCAGTGTTCATTGTTGTCTCAATCGGTTGCTGTCGCTAAGAGGTAGGCTGGGGCTTGCCCCAGCTCTTTGTTTCGCGAACCAGTGCGCAGCAAAGCTGGGGCAAGCCCCAGCCTACATTTCTGCGTCTCTCTGGAGAACGCGTTCCAAGTAAACATCCCTGTACTGCTGCCAGCCCGGCCATCCTTGGCCGGTCGTGCGCCGCGCTGCGAATGTCCACCGGACATTCGGTCGCGGCTTACCCAAATTTTCCTTCCACATAGTCGCTGGTTCGGGAGTCGATGACTTTGCCGGCGAACAGGTCCTCGGTGTCTCCGACCTCTACGCACTCTCCTTCCAGGAAAAAGGCTGTACGGTCGGCCAGGCGCTTGGCCTGTTGGACCAGATTGGTCACCAGGATAA
>JAUXGQ010000431.1 GCA_030621975.1 Gammaproteobacteria bacterium
GAGTCGCTACGACCCGTGTGGCCGTTCAACTGCGGAATCCAGGTAACTGTTGTGGCTGTAGTAACCACGCCGTGCACCGCTCAGCAAGGCCCGAAAATTCTCGCCGCGGAGATGCACCAGCAGCTCATGATTTGCCTCGAAATACACATCGGCGACGCTGGTGAGAGACTCATCCAGCAAGGTCTCGATGCCGTAGGCGGGCCCGAGCGGCGGCACCGCCCCCAGCTCGCAATCGTCGAACAATCCTGCGATGTCATCCTCCGCCGCCAGGTGCAGATCGCGGTTGAGCTCGTGGCGAAGGTAGTCCATCTTCAGCCAGTTGCTGGCTGGGATCACGACAATCGCATAATCAGACACATCCATTACCACCACCGCCTTGGCAATATAGTTTTCGGATATATGAGCCGCTTTCGCCGTTTCGTGGCTGGATTCCGTATGAGGGTGCAGCATAAGATCATATTCCGCTTTCTGCTGAACCAGATACCGTTGCTGTGTTGCTGCCATGGTCATCGTATGTATACAAGCAAAGCTTATACCAGCGTCTGGAAATTATCGATCTAACAGGCACATGACTGAATAGCCGGATAGATGGGGGGCTGGTGATGGGCACAAACCGCCGTTTCCGTCTCCGAATAGAGACAGATAAATAAAGTAATCGACTAACCCCCTTGAAATCCGGCGCTTATTTCAGTCGTCTGTCGGCGTCAGTACAAAAACCGGAAAGCGGCCCATGGTGATTCGATTGTAACTATATCAGTTGCTGACGAGGATCACCGTCCATGTGACCGCCAACAAGGTCAGCGCTCCCATAGCTGCCAACGTACACCAGGTACAGGTATTGCCCACTACAGATTTTAAACTCATGACCTTTCTCCTCCGGCTCGAAATCCCGTTTCGTTACTCACAACCGCGCACTTTAGCAAGCATTTGGGGAGCCATCCAGTCGGGAAACTACTTACTCACACTCATTGAATTCAGGGAGTAGGGCCGCCAGGCGGGCAATGGCGACAGATGGAATAAACGGCCATGCCCCGGGCAATGATACTCCGCATCAGGAGAGAGTCAGCCTGAATCCTGCTGCTTTGAGATATTTTGTCTCACGTTTCAGGTCTGCGACTGTCAGCGGATTGGTGTCGAGCCAACCATTCGGAAATGAGAGTTCCAGGCTGTCCTTGCCAGCCTTCAGCACCATCGAAGGCAGGTCAATGGTTTCGTGGCTTCGGTGCGTGAGCACAGCGAGACGTAACAGCACGCAAAGCCGGAATGCCGGCTCAGCGCTGTGCTCCGGCAACGCATCGAATATTGCCTGCGGCAACTTGCGCCGGTGTCCCCGCAGCAGTGCGGCAAGAACCCTCTGCTCCTGTAACGAGAACCCTGAAAGATCTGATTGTTCCACGATGTAGGCCCCATGCTTCTGATACTGGCTGTGAGAAATGGAGAGCCCGATCTCGTGCAGGTGCGCCGCCCAACCGAGCATATCGGTGTACTGCGGATCTTCCAACCTCCATGCCTCGGCTACCGCCTCCAGGAAACGCAGTGCCGTCGCCCTGACCCGCGCTGCCTGGGCCTTATTGACAGTGCAACGGTTGCTGAGCGACTGCACCGTGCGCTCGCGGATATCTTCATGGCGCAACCGGCCCAGCAGGTCATACAGCAGACCCTCCCGCATGGCCTCATCGGAAACCTCCATGTGCTCTATACCAAGCGTCTTGAAGACACCCAGCAACACGCAGAACCCTCCCGGAAACACCGGCTTGCGCTCGTCACTCAACCCCTCCAGGGTGAGTTTCCGGAGACGGCCGGCCTTCAACATGACCTCGCGCAGCTTTATGAGGGAAGACAGGGAAATGCCACTGTCACACCAACCGGCCGCATTGACCACTGATCGGATAGAGCGGATAGTCCCTGAGCTGCCTACGGCAGTGCGCCATCCGGCGCTGCTGAAGGTCGCCCGAACGGACCGCAGTTCCAGGCGCGCCGCGATCTCAGCCTGATCCAGCTGTTTGGATCCCAGACGAGCGTCATCGAAGTAGGCGCGGCTCATGCTCACACAGCCCATATGCAGGCTTTCCCGGATACTCGGTGTAAACCCCTCGCCAACGATGACCTCCGTACTGCCCCCGCCGATATCCACCACCAGTCGACGCTCGTCACTGGCACTGAGCCCGTGGGCCACCCCCAGATAGATCAGGCGGGCCTCCTCCAGACCCGCAATGATTTCAATGGGATGTCCGAGCACCCTCTCACCCTTTCTGATAAATGCCGCGGAATCTTTTGCCATACGCAGGGTATTGGTGCCGGCTACCCGTACGGAGCCTGGCGGCATGGCCCGCAGACGTTGACCAAAGCGCTCCAGGCAGGCCAGGGCGCGGTCCTGCGCCTCAACGCTGATCTGGCACGTCTCATCGAGACCCGCCCTCAGGCGCACCATTTCACGCAAACGGTCGATGACCTGCAGCTGGCCGTCTTCCACTCTGGCAACGATCATATGAAAACTGTTTGAGCCCAGATCGACCGCAGCTATGGTTTCAGGTGTTTTCGCGAAAATATTGGTGAATTCGAATATGATGACACCCCCGTTATGTTGCTGTCGCGACTTCTTCGAGCCGCCTGATTCCGCCCCGGTCCATGACTATCCTGAACCGTTTAAGACGGGACTCGTCATGTGACGAGTACCTGATGATGAAGTTGATATGCTGAACCTTCCTTGCATTGATCCTCCGATAGTCCTTCCCGTCGGTGATGAACAGATGCCGTTTGGGGTTGCCCATCTTGCGCGTCAGCCGGGCAACACTGTAACGCGTGATATCCGTGACGCCCTTGATCTCAAGGATCCGGTAGACCTGTTCGAAGCATCTTGGAAATACGTTGATCTTCTTGCGGTAAAGAATGGTCTTCTCTCCCACGGAGTAGTCCCCGCTCCGGGATATCTGGTCCCTGTTTCTGAGTTCCATGACATCATCATCTACCATGTCGTCCCCGACAAAACTGAAACTTTCCCTGCTGGAGCCGATTTCATGTTTTCTAGAACCGGTACAGATCCTGGTCTTCTGGTCGTAGAAAAAGCGCAGAAGCTTGCTGCTGAGGTAATCCCTGACAACCTCCTTGATCCTGTCCTTGAAGATATAGCTCACGACCAGCGTGATGAAAAACGCCATGGTAAAGATGCCGAATATGTACTGGGCATAAAGCGCTATGGCGGTAGCCCATATCATGGC
>JAUXGQ010000003.1 GCA_030621975.1 Gammaproteobacteria bacterium
GACAAGACCTGATAACAACTCCTTGGCTCACAGAACGCCATGGCTACGATCCGACTTAGGGCAGGGCCGGCCCCGCTCGGCGGTTTCAGGGCTCGTAGTTGTCCGGGATCAGCACGGTGGGTTTGCGCTGCCCCGTATCGTCCCGTTTTGGAAAGTCCAGGGTGTAATGCAGGCCGCGGCTTTCCCGACGGCGTTTCGCGGAACGGATAATCAGGTCCGCGACCTCCACCAGGTTGCGAAGCTCCAGCAGATCGTTGCTGACCCGGAAATTGCTGTAGTAGTCGATAATCTCTCGACGCAGCATATCCACCCGCCGTTTGGCCCTTTGCAACCGCTTGTTGCTGCGCACGATGCCCACGTAGTCCCACATGAAGCGCCGCAGTTCGTCCCAGTTGTGGGACACCACGACCTCCTCGTCGGAATCCGTGACGCGGCTTTCGTCCCAGGGGACGACCTCGGGGACCGCGGGGGCATCGGCCAGTTTGTTGCTGATGGCCTCACTGGCCAGCCGCCCGAATACCATGCATTCGAGAAGCGAGTTGCTGGCCATGCGATTGGCCCCGTGCAGACCTGTGTAGGCGGTTTCACCCACCACGTACAGGCCCGGTATGTCGGTTTGGGCGTTTCGATCGGTGATTACCCCGCCGCAGGTGTAGTGTGCGGCGGGTACTACGGGTATGGGCTCTTTGGTGATGTCGATACCGAACTCCAGGCAGCGGGCGTGGATCGTGGGAAAATGGGTTTTGATGAAATCAGCCGGCTTGTGGCTGATATCGAGAAATACACAGTCCGCGCCCAGGCGTTTCATCTCGTGGTCGATAGCACGCGCTACTATATCCCGAGGGGCGAGTTCCGCGCGCTTGTCGAAAGCCGGCATGAATCGGGTGCCGTCCGGTAGCAGCAGCCGGCCGCCCTCGCCGCGGACCGCCTCAGAAATCAGAAACGATTTGGCTCGAGGATGGTACAGGCAGGTCGGGTGAAACTGGATGAACTCCATATTGGCTACCCGACAGCCGGCGCGCCAGGCCATGGCGATGCCGTCGCCGGTCGAGACGTCGGGATTGGTGGTGAACAGATACACCTTGCTGGCCCCGCCGGTGGCCAATACCACGGAACGGGCGCGAAAGGTCTCCACCCGGTCCTTGATGCGATTCAGGACATAAGCCCCGTAGCAGCGGTTGTCGGCATGTCCAAGCTTGGAGCCCGTAATCAGATCGATGGCAATGTGGTTGTCGAAGAGTTCCACGTTTGGCCGACCCTGTATCTTGTCCACCAGTCGGGTTTCCACGGCGCGTCCCGTGGCGTCGCCGGAGTGGACCACGCGCCGGTGGGTATGACCGCCTTCCCGGGTGAGGTGGTAACCGTTGCCGGCGGGGGAGTCGGCGTCACGCGTAAATTCGACACCCTGCTCCAGCAGCCAGTTGACATTTTCTTTGCCTTCGGTCACCACCATGCGGACGATTTCGGGATCACAGAGGCCGGCTCCGGCCTCGAGGGTGTCCTCCACATGGGATTGGATGGAGTCCCGGACATCCAGCACGGCGGAGATGCCCCCTTGGGCGTAGTAGGTGTTTCCTTCTTGGAGGTCACGCTTGGCGATCACGGCGACTCGGCAGGATTCGCCTAACCTAAGGGCGAGGCCGAGGCCCGAAGCGCCGCTGCCGATAATCAGGACATCATAGGGGGCTGGGATTTGCATGTTTACTGGTCAGGGTCTTTGTAGTCATACTATATGTGTGTACAGATGCCTAACCCGGCATAACCGGAACTGCGGAAGGCTGGGGCAAGCCCAAGCCTACGTTCTATTAGCAAAGCTGGGGCAATCCCCAGCCTACGTTGTATTAGGTTATAGTTGCGCAATCGACTCTCGGCTGCAAATCCTAACCCAAAAACGCGACTGCGAGAACAGCTTGCGTCCATATGTCCCGGGAGCATCGAAATCCTTAGTGTATTAGTCGGGAATCGGTTCTGAATCGAATGCGAACTAATCGATAAAAACACTGTCAATTCAAGGCGAGCGCAGGGAGGTGCCCGCTTCGAGCGAGGGGTGGGCCCGGATGGGCGAACGAAAAGTAGATCAGGAGTTGGTCGCCAGGGTTCAAAAAGGCGAGAAACAGGCATTTGATATCCTGGTGCTAAAGTATCAGCAGAAAGTGGCCAACGTTATCGCCCGATATGTGCACGATCCGGTTGAGACCCTGGACGTTACCCAAGAGGCTTTTATCAAAGCCTACAGAGCGCTTGCAAACTTCCGGGGGGATAGTGCTTTTTATACCTGGTTGTACCGTATCGCGATCAACACGGCTAAAAATTTTCTGGTCGCTCAGGGACGCCGGCCTCCAGGGGCGGATGTAGATCCTGAATCGGCGGAACAAATGGACACGGGTGTGCGTCTCAAGGAGTATGCCACCCCGGAGAATCACTTACTGAGGGACGAGATCGCCGAGACCGTGCAGCGGGCGATTGAAGATCTTCCCGAAGATTTGCGCACCGCCATCACCTTGCGCGAACTGGAAGGTCTAAGCTACGAGGAGATTGCAAATGCCATGTCATGTCCGGTGGGAACCGTGCGATCACGGATCTTCCGGGCGCGCGAGGCGATCGATAAGAAACTCAGGCCATTATTGGACAGCTAATCCTGAATTACCGATATGAATGAGCATACACGAGAAACCCTTTCAGCACTGATCGATGGCGAACTCACTTCAAACGAGATTTCGAAGGCGGTAAATAAATTAACGGAATCTGACGATCTCTGCGGCCATTGGGATCGTTACAATGTCATCGGCGATATCATTCGCGGTGAGGAGATTCGCAGTGAATACCGCGCAATAGCAGACGGGGTGAAGGACAAGCTGCGGGACGAACCGGCGATACTGGCACCGCCGCGTCGTTCCGGCGACCGGTTTAAACCGCAGTGGGTAAAACCCGCGGCGGGATCCGCACTGGCCGCGTCGGTCGCGGCAATTGCATTACTCGCGGCCCCGCAGTTCATCAACGAGGACCCATCGCAATCCCCCCTTCTGACAAGTGCAAAACCCCCTCCTCCCGAGCAGCTCTACGCCGCCCAATCCGGCACCCGCTGGAACCTCAGCAAGCCGGACGTAGAGTCCAAACTCAACGCCTATCTGGTCAATCATCAGGCATATGCGCCTTTGCGCAGCGTAAAGGGCATGCTGCCTTATGTCACCTTCGTGAGCTACGACATGGGGCGCTAGCGTGATGGCGCATCGTCTCTGGGCGTTACCCCTCTGGCTGGCCTTTCTGGCGATGACGGTGGCAGCGGACGAAAACGAGAACGTCCAAGACTGGCTGGAAAAAATGAACAGAGCCGTGAGGAGCCAGAACTACCAGGGGGTCTTCGTGTACCTGCATGGGGCCCAGCTTGAGGCCATGCGGATACTGCATAGCGTAGACGGTGAACAAGAGCGCGAGCGGTTGGTGTCTCTGAACGGCGCCGCCAGGGAGGTGATTCGGGATCGCGATTCGGTGACCTGCATCATGCCGGATTCAAGACAGGTCTCTGTGGATAAGCGGAGTCCGCATAACAAATTCCCTTCCGTTTTGCCGATGGATCTGGCCAGCCTGTCCCGCTATTATGCCTTTCACTTTCTCGGCAGAGACCGGGTGGCAGACCGGTCAGTCAAGGTAATCGGCATCATTCCCAAGGACAATTTTCGTTATGGTTACCGGCTGTTTCTGGACGAAGCTACGGCCCTCCCGCTAAAGTCCGATCTGATGGACGACAGCGGCAGACCCGTGGCCCAGATCATGTTCACCTCTTTGCAGGTGGGTGGCCATGTTGAATTGCCCGAGACGAGAGCGGCGGAAGAACACAGGGGCGAGGGATCTCACACGGCGGTGAACCTGGGCCCGGAAATATTCGAGGACGCACAATCGCCATGGAGATTCGGCGACCTCCCGGACGGATTTTCCCTGCAGGCGAGAAACCAGTGGACCGACGGCAATGGCGGTGCGCCGGTCGAGCATCTGGTGCTGTCTGACGGTCTGGCGTCGGTGTCCGTGCACATAGAGAGTACGGAGCAGGGCGACGAAGGCTTGGAAGGCGGTTCCCGGGTCGGTGCCGTCAACGCCTGGGGGGGCGTGGTGGGGGGCCACCAGGTAACGGCCGTGGGAGAGGTTCCACAAAAGACCGTCCGGCTTGTGGTCGAATCCTTGGAGCAAGTGGCCGTTGATTGAGGAGAAGGCCATCGTTCTGTCCAGCGCCGACGGCATTGCTGAGGTGGAGACCCAACGTTATTCAACCTGTGGAGGCTGTTCGGTACAGGCGGGTTGTGGTACTGCTATGCTTGCCAGGGTATTCGGCAATAGACGCAACAGGCTGCGGGTCTCGAATCCGGTCGATGCCAAACCTGGAGACCGGGTCATAATCGGGTTCGACGAACAAATGCTGGTGAAGGCGTCGCTGATCGTTTACCTGTTGCCTTTACTGTGTTTGATTCTGGGCGCAGTCACCGGGCAGCTTGGCGCGCAACGGATGGATCTTGCGTCGCCGGAACTGGTCAGTATCTTTGGCGGTTTCGCCGGGCTGCTGGCTGGACTGTTCTGGGTGCGGCTCAAGACCCGACATGTGCAGACTGACACCCGCTACAGGGCGGTAATCCTGAGGGCTGTAAAAAACCAAGTGTACGTAGGTCAGCCCGGGTAATACGTTTTAATCGATTCAGAAGCGCTGCAGAGCAGTGAATAAGGTGGATTCCGGATGAAGCTTATGACTGGAAAGTGTTCTCTTCGCGCGGCCCTTGCCGGCCTCGTACTGGTACTCGCGGGGCAGGTCAACGCCGGGTCCCTTCCGGATTTCACCGAGCTGGCGGAGAGCAACACCCCGGCTGTGGTGAACATCAGCTCGTCGCAAAAGGTCGTATCCACTCGGATGCCGAAGGGGCTGGATATACCCGAACTCGAGGACACGCCGCTCGGCGATTTGTTCAAGCACTTTTTCGGTGAAGGCGGGCGCATGCCGCCGGAACTGAAGTCGCGCTCGCTCGGCTCGGGTTTCATCATTTCTGACGATGGCTATGTGCTCACGAACTATCACGTGGTCGACAGCGCCGACCAGGTGGTAGTCCGGTTGAGCGATCGCCGCGAGTTCGTGGCCCGAGTCATCGGGGCGGACAAGCGCAGCGACATCGCACTGATCAAGATCGATGCCGGCAACCTTCCCGTGGTACGGATCGGCAGCTCGACGGACCTGAAGGTCGGTGAATGGGTGCTGGCCATTGGCTCCCCCTTCGGTTTCGATCATTCCGTGACCGCCGGCATCGTGAGCGCCAAAGGGCGCAGCCTTCCGAGCGAGAACTACGTCCCGTTCATCCAGACGGATGTGGCCATCAATCCAGGCAACTCCGGGGGGCCGCTGTTCGATCTCGACGGCGAAGTGGTCGGCGTGAATTCCCAGATCTACAGCCGCACGGGCGGTTTCATGGGGCTGTCCTTCGCCATCCCCATCGAGGTTGCCATGAACGTGGTGGAACAGTTGAAGACCAAGGGGCACGTGACGCGCGGCTGGCTGGGGGTGTTGATTCAGGATGTTACGAGGGAACTGGCCGAGGCCTTTGGAATGACTCACCCTCATGGCGCGCTCATCGCCCAGGTGCTTCCCGACAGCCCGGCGGAAAAGGCGGGCCTGCAGGTCGGCGACATCATCACGGATTTCAACGGCCAGCGGCTGAAGAACTCATCGGCGCTGCCGCCGATGGTGGGCGCCAGCCGTATCGATCGTCCGGCGCAGGTTAACGTCATCCGCAATGGGCGAAAGCTCAAGATTCCCGTCAACATCGGTGAGTTGCCGTCCGAGGATGAACTGCAGCTTGGCGTAATCGAGCCTCTGAAAATAGAGGAAAACCGGCTTGGCATCACGGTGTCCGACCTCACCGCCGCACAGCGGAAACGTCTCAAGATCGGTACTGAGTTCGGCGTTCTTGTGGATTCTGTCGAACAGGATAGCCCGGCGCACGATGCAGGCATCCACAAAGGTGACGTGATTCTAATGCTTAACAAGTTCGAGGTGGGAAGCGTCAGCGAATTGGAGCAACGGATAAAAGAGTTACCCAAGGGAAAATCCGTTGCCGTCCTCGTTCAACGGGAAGCCGAGCGCATCTTTTTTCCCCTGCGGGTTCCTGACTGACCGTTCCCCCGGGAACGCGATCTGTCCATTTGCTCCGGTGCGCCTGGTGTGAAACCCCGGTTAACACTCTATTCGCGGGCCGGCTGCCATCTCTGTGAGGAGATGCTGGCCGAACTGCAACCCTGGATTTCCGAAGGGCGTATAGCGGTTTCCATTGTCGACGTGGATTCGATGCCGCAACTGGTCGAGCGTTATGGTGAGCGGGTTCCGGTGCTGGAGGGTGACGGACAAGAGATCTGCCACTACTTCCTGGATCCGCAGCGACTCAGCCGCTACTTGGAGAAGCGCTGATCTGGTATCATCGTCAAGCTTGCGATTCCAATCCGAAGTCTTCCCCGATAACGAAATTTTTGTTCTTAAATAAAAGGCAATTATTCACCACAGAGACACAGAGTTCACTGAGGATAAATGGTGGATGCGCTATGCTTATCCACCCTACATCTTTGATTTTACGTAAACGGGTTGGCCGAATACGTGCCAAGCGTTGTAGGGTGGATAAGGCGCGCCCGAGGATTTCCCGACTTGCACCGTAATTACACGCGCCGCATCCACCGAGCGGCCAGGACAGTTGCCAAACACATTTTATTAAAGTCTGGATTAGACACGTGGGTAATCAGGTTGAGATATCAGTATAAGCCGCGGCCGAGAAGACGACGGAAATCAATTAACCCGTTTACGTTCGAAATCTCTGTGCACTCTGTGTCTCTGTGGTGAATAGATGCAATAAAAGTTGCGATTTATTAATTAGTTGCATCTCATTTGCGAAGTAAAATGTTAGTAATAACCGAGAGGCCGGTGAGTCGCGGGCCTGGCTTGGCCCGGACGGTGTCATGAGTGAACTTAGCCGTATACGGAATTTTTCCATCATCGCCCATATCGACCACGGCAAGTC
The DNA here is from genome assembly GCA_030621975.1 of Gammaproteobacteria bacterium. Classification (GTDB taxonomy): domain Bacteria; phylum Pseudomonadota; class Gammaproteobacteria; order Chromatiales; family Chromatiaceae; genus JAUXGQ01. The sequence goes on from JAUXGQ010000003.1 coordinate 7,041, forward strand.
CACTGTCGCGGACCGGTTTATTCAGGCGTGTGGCGGATTGAGCGATAGAGAAATGGAGGACCAGGTCCTCGATTCCATGGACCTGGAAAGAGAGCGGGGTATCACCATCAAGGCGCAGAGCGTCACGCTGGAATACGATGGCCGGGATGGAAACCACTATCAGCTGAACTTCATCGACACGCCCGGGCATGTGGATTTCTCCTACGAAGTGTCCCGTTCCCTGTCGGCCTGCGAGGGGGCACTCCTGGTGGTGGATGCGGCCCAGGGCGTGGAGGCCCAGAGCGTTGCGAACTGCTATACCGCCATCGAGCAGGGGCTTGAGGTGGTGCCGGTCCTGAACAAGATTGATTTGCCGGCGGCGGACCCCGAGCGGGTTATCGATGAAATCGAACAGATCATAGGCATAGAGGCCGAGGATGCCTTGCGGATCAGCGCCAAGACGGGTGAGGGCATACCGGAGCTGCTGGAGACCCTGATACAACGCATACCGCCGCCCCAGGGGGACCCCGAGGCACCCCTGCAGGCCCTTATTATCGATTCCTGGTTCGACAGCTTCGTGGGCGTCATCTCCCTTATTCGGGTGGTGAATGGGTCCATCCGGCCGAAGGACAAGATCTACATCATGTCCACGGGGCGGGTCTGCCAGGTCGAGAAGGTCGGTGTGTTCTCGCCGAAACGCCAGGACCGGCCTCAGCTGGATACCGGAAATGTGGGCTATGTGATCGCGGGTGTCAAGGAGATAGACGCGGCGCCCGTGGGCGACACCCTCACCCATGTGAAACCGCGCGCGGCGGTGCCGCTGCCGGGCTTCCAGCAGGTGCAACCGAAGGTATTCGCCGGTCTCTACCCGGTGATTTCGGATGATTACGAGGCGTTCAGGGAGGCACTGAAAAAGCTGCGCCTCAACGACGCCGCACTGCATTTCGAACCCGAGACATCGCAGGCCCTGGGTTTTGGATTTCGCTGCGGTTTCCTCGGCATGCTTCACATGGAGATCGTCCAGGAACGCCTGGAGCGCGAGTATGGCCTTAACCTGATAACCACCGCCCCCACAGTGGTCTATGAAGTGTTGACCAAAACCGGTGATATACTCCATTTGGAAAACCCGGCGGACCTTCCGGATGCGGGCAGCATCGAGGAGATTCGGGAGCCTATCATCGACGCGACGATATTGGTGCCTCAGGATTATCTGGGGGCGGTGATCAATCTTTGTATCGAAAAACGGGGCGCGCAGAAACAACTCCAGTATCTGGCGGATCAAATTCAGTTACGATATGAACTGCCGATGAACGAGGTGGTGATGGATTTCCATGACCGGCTCAAATCGGTGAGCCGCGGTTATGCGTCCTTCGAATATGAGTTCAAACGCTTTCAGGCCGCTGATCTGGCCAAGCTCGACATCTTGATCAATGGTGATCGTGTGGATGCGTTATCGATTATCGTGCATAAGGATCAGTGCCAACAGCGGGGCCGGGAACTGACGGGCAGGATGAAGGGGGTTATTCCCCGGCAGATGTTTGAAGTGGCTATCCAGGCGGCAATCGGCACCCATGTTATCGCCCGCTGTACCGTTAAAGCCCTGCGCAAGAATGTGACGGCCAAGTGCTATGGGGGGGACGTCACCCGCAAACGTAAGCTTCTGGAGAAGCAAAAAGCCGGTAAGAAACGTATGAAGCGGGTGGGCAACGTGGAACTACCCCAGGAGGCCTTTCTCGCCGTGCTTCAGATCGGAAAAGATAGTCCATGATCGAGACGGGATTGCGGCTGTGTGCATCTTTTTTGTTAAAATCTGCACGGGGACCGTCCGCCGGCAACCTGGGTCCACCCCCGGAATTTCCAGTCAATAACAAGATGTGGCGCCATGAACTTTGATTTTCCGACACTGCTCGTACTGGCCAGCCTGATCACGGGCGTAATCTGGTTGCTGGATGCCTTGTTCCTGGCACCCCGTCGGCGACTCCGTGCACAACCCGCCCCCGAGGGGACGAACGTGCAGGAAGGAAACCTGGGTGAGCCGGCAGTAAAAGAGCCGCTCCTGGTGGAATACGCCAAGTCGTTTTTTCCGGTCATTGTTATCGTTTTGATATTGCGCTCGTTTCTGGTGGAGCCGTTCCGCATCCCCTCAGGATCCATGATGCCCACACTGCTCGTCGGCGACTTCATTCTGGTCAACAAGTTCACCTATGGGATCCGCTTGCCGGTCCTGAACAGAAAGATCATCGAGTTGAATGAGCCACAGCGGGGTGATGTCATCGTATTTCGTTATCCGCAGGACCCGAGCGTGGATTACATCAAACGGGTGGTTGGCGTCCCGGGCGACCGTGTTGGCTATCGTAATAAGGTGCTATATATAAACGGAGAGCCCATGGAGCAGAGCATGGTCGGTGTGTATTCCGGCGTGGGTGCGGGAGCCCGGGAGACCGGTGTAATGGAGACGGTAGAGAGTCTCGGCGGGGTCGAGCATGCCGTACTCGTCAATCCGCTGGCCCCGAATTTCGCGCCGGGCTGTAACGTGCTCTGGCGGGGGGACATCACGGTCCCGTCAGGGCATTTTTTCGTGATGGGGGACAATCGGGACAACAGTAATGACAGCCGTTGCTGGGGATTGGTACCGGAGACCAACCTGGTCGGCAAGGCGTTTGGCATCTGGATGAGCTGGGATGCCTTGCGAAGTGGGATTCCCATCGATTGGTCCCGCATAGGCGAAGGTATCGAGTAGGAGGAAATGTGAATTCGCTTCTGGCTAAACAAAGAGGTATGACCGGGCTCGGTTGGCTGACGGTCCTCGCATTGATCGGGTTCTTTTCCCTGATGATTCTGAAGTTGGCACCGATCTATCTGGATCATTATTCAGTGGCCTCAACTGTCAGATCACTTGAGAAGGAACCGCTTATTACCAAAAAATCGCCGGCGCAAATACGTACGATGATAAAAAAACGTCTGAACATGAATTACGCAAGCGACCTTCCCAAGGATGCAATCAAGATCAAAAAAACCCCTGGCGTGTTGAAGGTGGACGTCAATTACGAGGTGAAGAAACCTTTGTTCGGCAACATCGAGCTGTTGGTGACCTTCGAGGAACATATCGAACTGGTCGCTCATTGAAGCCCTCAGCCGAAAGATTGTCCAAGGCGATCGGTCACCGCTTTTCAAACCCGCGCCACGTAGAGCAGGCGGTGACCCACCGCAGCGCGGGCAGCGTGAACAACGAACGTCAGGAGTTTCTCGGTGACGCCATACTGGGATTCGTTATCGCGGATGAGCTGTACCGGATCTTTTCCGAAGCCACTGAAGGACAGCTCAGCCGGTTACGAGCAGCGTTGGTAAAACGGGAGTCACTCGCGGCCCTGGCGCGATCATTGGACCTTGGTCAGTATTTGAGCCTGGGTGCGGGAGAGTTGCGCAGTGGCGGCCAGGCCAGGGATTCTATCCTGGCGGATGCGCTGGAGGCCGTGTTTGCCGCTGTTTATCTGGATTCAGGCTATCCATCGGCACGCGAGGTAATACTGAATCTGTTTCGGGATCGTCTGACGGTACTGACCCTGGAGTCTCAGCAGAAGGACCCCAAGACGAGATTGCAGGAATACCTGCAGGCCCTGAAGTACTCGCTGCCCGATTATCGCATCGTGGAGGTTTCCGGCGATCAGCACGCCCAGGTCTTCCAGGTGGCCTGCGTGGTCCCTGAACTCAGCATGGAGACTCTGGGTACCGGCTCCAGTCGCCGCAGGGCCGAACAGGACGCCGCGGAGGGCGTGCTGAAGGCGTTGAATCTGGGTTGAGCGATGGCGTCGGATAATCGCTGCGGCTACCTGGCCATCACTGGTCGACCCAACGTTGGCAAGTCAACTCTGTTGAACCGGGCCATCGGCCAGAAACTCGCCATAACCTCACACAAGCCGCAGACCACCCGCCACCGTATCCTGGGCATCAAGACCTTGCCGCGGGGGCAGATTGTCTATGTAGATACCCCAGGTATACACAAGCGCCTGGACAACGCGATGAACAGGTACCTGAACCGGACGGCCAAGGGCGTGCTGTCCGATGTGAATGCCATTCTTTTCGTCGTCGAAGCGCTGCGCTGGACCGAGGAAGACGCGGCTGTCCTGGAGAGTGTCGTCCGCGCAAGGGTCCCGGTGATACTCGCGATCAACAAGGTGGACCAGCTGCACCGAAAAGACGACCTTCTGCCTTTCATGGCGGAGATGTCCGCCCGCTACGACTTCCAGGCCATCGTTCCGGTTTCCGCTACCAAGGGAACCCAGTTGGAACAGCTAGAGAAGGCGGTATTGGACGCCTTGCCCCATGGGGAGAACCTGTTTCCGGATGAACAGATCACGGACAGGCCGGAACGTTTTTTCGCGGCGGAACTGGTTCGGGAACAACTGACGCGTCGCTATGGGAAGGAACTGCCCTACGCCTTATCGGTGGAGATCGAAGCTTTCGAGGCGAAAGGCAACCTGTATCGAATCAGCGCCATCATCTGGGTCGAGCGCCCGGGGCAGAAGGCCATAATAATCGGCAAGGATGGGGCATCGCTCAAGGAAGCAGGGCGCGAGGCCCGTATTCAGATGGAAAGGCTTTTTCAGTGTAAGGTATTCCTCAAGCTCTGGGTAAAGGTGAAGAAAAGCTGGTCCAATGACGAGGCCGCGCTGCTCAGACTGGGTTATGGCGAATGAACCGTCGCGAAGGATGGGATCTTCGATCATGTTTCGTTTTGCACAGCAGACCTTATTCCAACACCAGTCTGCTGATCGAGTTCTTTTCCCGACGCGAAGGACGAATTCCGGCCATCGCGAAGGGCGCCAGGGCCCGGCATTCCAAGGTCCGGGGCGTATTGCAGCCATTTGTAAGACTGCTGGCCGGTTTTGCCGGCCGCGGTGAAGTGTCCACTCTGATGAGCGTCGAGGCCGGGGATGATCTCGTCAGACTGTCCGGGCAGGCACTCTATTGCGGTTTCTACCTGAACGAACTGCTGCTGCGTCTGGTGCAGCGAGGCGATCCCCATGAAGATCTGTTTTCCGATTATCAGGAGGCGTTGACGGGGCTGGGCACCGGTGAGGATATCGACCGTTGTCTGCGCCGCTTCGAGATGCGCCTGTTGGCCAGCTTGGGATATGGCGTGTGTCTGGATACGGAGGCGATCACCGGGGAAGCGGTGAGTCCTGATCGCTACTACCGTTACGAGATCGAAAAGGGTGCGGTTATGCAGCAAGCCGGGACCCGGTCCGATGCGGATATTCAGGGAAAGACCCTGTTGGCACTGGCCCATGATCACGACCTGGGCGGTGTCGAACAAAAGGAGGCGCGGCGTCTGATGCGCCGCATTCTGTCCCACTACCTGGGACATCGGCCACTTAAAAGCCGGGAGCTTTTTCGGCCTATTGGGAGCGTACGAGATGAGTGAATCGAAAGAGATCCTGCTCGGGGTAAACATCGATCATGTAGCCACCCTGCGCCAGGCCCGCGGGACGCGTTATCCGGAGCCCGTGCAGGCCGCACTGATCGCCGAGCAGGCGGGTGCGGACGCCATCACCCTGCATCTGCGTGAAGATCGAAGGCATATTCAAGACCGGGATGTGGAAATGCTGTCCCACATATTGCAGACCCGCATGAACCTGGAGATGGCGGCAACCGAGGAGATGCGCCGAATAGCCGGGAGGATCCAGCCTCAGGATTGCTGCCTGGTGCCCGAACGGCGGGAGGAACTGACCACGGAGGGAGGATTGAATGTGGCCGACAACCTGGCGTTGATGAAAGATGTATGCGCCGATCTGGCGGAGTCCGGCGTTCGCGTTTCCCTCTTTATCGACCCTGATCTCAGGCAATTGGACGCGGCGATCGAAGCCGGTGCACCGGTCGTGGAAATTCATACGGGCCAGTATGCGGACGCCCGGGGGGAAAGAGCAATCCAGTCAGAGCTGGACAAGATAATACGCGCGGTTGAATATGGCACCGCAAGCGGGCTTCAGGTCAACGCCGGACACGGTCTCGATTATCATAACGTCAAGGCCGTCGCGTCGATTCCGGGAATCCGGGAACTGAATATTGGACATTCAATCGTCGCCAGGGCGGTATTTACCGGACTCGGTCCCGCGGTCTTCGAGATGAAACGTCTGATCAATCCTTGATCTTCGTGGCGACCAGACGTTCCACTAAGGATTCCAGGGCCTGGATATGCCGCTCGATGTCCCTGGGTTTTCCTGCGGCGGCGGACTCCAGAACGCTCAGGTTGTGCTCCAGGGCGGGAACCGCGCAATAGGTGACGGAACCGCGCAGACGATGTACGCTCCGTTTCAGTTCCCCCCAGTTTTCCTCTTGTTGCAGGCGCAGGAATTTTTCAAGCTGACTCGGAAGATCCTGCACCATCAGTTCAAATATCTGATTGGCCAGGGTTGCATCGCCGCCCGTGATGCGGAGCGCTCGTTCGATATCGCGCATCGGGAGATCTGCAATCTTGTCGTTCGGGTCGTTGAATTTCGGCGAGCCGCTTTCCATCTTTGATATCATACCTGAGAAAAATATTTACCATGAATTACCCGACCATAGAGGATTTTGCCGGCAATACACCCCTGGTGCGGCTGCAGCGTCTGCCGGGGGACACCGGCAACCTGTTACTCGTCAAGCTCGAGGGGAACAATCCCGCCGGCTCGGTGAAGGACCGCCCGGCGCTGAGTATGATCCGGCATGCAGAAGAGCGCGGTGAGATCAAGCCCGGAGACACGCTGATCGAAGCGACCAGCGGCAATACCGGGATTGCCCTGGCGATGGCGGCCGCGGTGCGTGGCTACAGGATGATCCTGATCATGCCTGAGAATATGAGCATCGAAAGGCGGGCTGCCATGAAAGCCTACGGCGCGGAGATCGTGCTGACGCCCCAGGCCGGCAGTATGGAGGCGGCAATCGACCTGTCGCGTAAGATGGAGTCTGAAGGACAAGGCAGGATTCTCGACCAGTTCTCCAATCCGGACAATCCCAGGTCGCATGCAGATGGCACGGGACCGGAGATCTGGCGGGATACGGCCGGCACGGTCACCCATTTCGTAAGCTCCATGGGTACTACCGGGACTATCATGGGCGTTTCCCGCTATCTCAAGGAGCAGAATCCCTGCATCCAGATCGTTGGAGTACAACCCCTCGAGGGTTCCAGTATCCCCGGTATCCGGCGCTGGCCCAAGCAATACCTGCCCAGGATCTACGAGGCGCATAGGGTGGATCGGACAATCGATGTGTCCCAGGAAGAGGCCGAGCAGACCACCCGGGAACTGGCTGCCCGGGAAGGGATTTTCGCGGGGATCTCTTCAGGGGGGGCGGTCTCGGCTGCCCTGCGCCTTTCACAGCAGGTGGAAGGGGCCGTAATCGTGACCATTATTTGTGATCGCGGTGACCGTTATCTCTCCACGGGGGTGTTTCCCGGGGAATAAGGGCTCGCGTAGAAATTAATTCACATTTTGGGGCGTCGAGATGCCCGTCCAGCAAGGCGAGAGGAGTGCGAATAGCCAGCCTATTTAAGCGACGAACAACGC
>JAUXGQ010000039.1 GCA_030621975.1 Gammaproteobacteria bacterium
GAAGGCACGGGCAGTGCCGCCCTGGGACAGGTGGGTATCTACCGGGGCCAGAGAGGGCGGATGCAGATCGAGGTGGAGGTCACCGGCAAGAGCTGTCACGGTTCGATGCCCTGGGAGGGCCGCAATCCGCTGGAGTACGGAGCTCGCATTCTCACGGAAGCAACGGACCAATACTCCCGCGGCGAGGGTTTCTCGGACGACGAGTTTCTGGGTAGTGGATCGCGAACCGCCAGTTTCGCTAGTTTGGAAACCCCGAGCGATTGCGCGGTTCCTGAACGTTTCACCTTCCGCTTTGATCGCCGTCTCACAGCCGGCGAGGATCCCCAGGAGGCGGTCGCCGTTAATCCTGTTCAGGGTACGCAGATTGTTGAGACTGACCTGATATTGGTAGGCAATCTCAGAGAGGGTATCACCCCGCACGATGATGTGTTTCTGGGGGGTGGATTCGGCCAGCAAGGTGCCCTCGGGTGGGTAGATCTGAAAATAACGCCGAATTCCACTCATCAGCGCCTTGGCCAGCTTCTTCTGATGCGACGGGTTCTTCAAGCGACGTTCTTCCCAGGGATTGGAAATGAATGCCGTTTCCACCAGCATGGACGGGATATCCGGCGACTTCAAAACCACGAAGCCGGCCTGCTGAACCCGACGCTTGTGGGTTTTTCCCAGTTTTTTCAGCCCCTTCAGCACATTGGCCGCCGCTTCCATACTCGCCTGCAGGGTGGCGGTCTGGGACAGATCGAGCAACACCGACGCCAGAATATCGTCCTTGTTCTCGAGCTTGACACCGCCGATCAGGTCAGCCGTGTTCTCACGTTCGGCCAGCCAGCGCGCCGCCTCGCTGGAAGCGCCCCGCTGGGACAGGGTATAGACCGAGGAACCGCGCACACGAGGATCCCGAAACGCATCCGCATGAATGGAGACAAACAGGTCCGCCTTGTACTTGCGGGCCTTTCGCACGCGGTCGCGGAGTTTTAGAAAATAGTCGCCGTCGCGGATCATGACCGGGCGCATACCCGGCTCCGTCTTGACCAGTGCGGCGAGCTTGCGTGCTATTCCCAGCACCACGTCCTTCTCGTAGGTTCCTCGCGCCCCGCGGGCGCCGGGATCCTCGCCGCCATGACCGGCGTCGATGGCGATGATCACATCACGGGATCTGGCCCTGGCGCTGGTCTTGCTCAAGGTGACGACGGGTTTCGCCGTCTGGAACGTCTGCCCCAGTTCCAGATCGACCACGAGCCGATATCCATATTCGCGATTCGGCTTCAGGATGAAGCTCTTCGGGCGCACGCGACGTTCCAGGTCCAGCACCACGCGCAGGTCCGTGCCGTCGCGAAAGGCGCTGCGTATACTGCGCACCACCCGTGCCTTCGCGTCGGGTTTCGGCATTTTCGCCTTCAGACGGGTGTTCTTTAAATCGATGACCAGCCGTTCAGGATTGCTCAGACTGAATAACTTGTGAGCAACCGGGCCGCTGGTGTCGAACACCAGCCGCGTGTGATCCGGAGCCGACCAGAGTCGAACGCCATTTATCTCCACGCCACCTGCCGTGGCCGGTATCGAGAGAAACAGGAGAAGTAGTATGCCGAACAAGCGCATTGTTGATGGCCAAATATCCGGTCCATTTTCGGACAATAATAGCAATCCTAAATTATTATGCAAGTTTTTTCTATACTTTCCGCTTAGATAGCAGTCTTTCCTATTGAAGAATCTAGACCGGCCAATCGCTCCAGCATCTCTTGGCCGGTGCCGGTCCCCGCCTCCATATCCAGTCGCCTGCCATCCGCTTCGTAGAAGAGGTGAATTCGCAGATCCGCCTCCGGCAACCCGCCGAGTCCCTTTTCAGGCCACTCCACGAGCAGCACGGCGTCGCCTTGCAGCATATCCCGAAGCCCCAGATATTCCAACTCGCCGGGATCGGCCAAGCGATACAGGTCCAGGTGATAGCAGGCGCTTCCCGGTAACCGATAGGGCTCGATCAGGGTGTAGGTGGGGCTCTTGACCACCCCTCGATGTCCCAGGCCACGCAAGAATCCCCGCACCAGCGTTGTCTTGCCCGCTCCCAGGTCACCCTGAAGGTAAATGACGCAAGGCGCCGTGCAAACCGATGCGAGCCGCTTTCCCAACGCCTCCTGTGCGCCCTCGGAGTCGGCCCTGAACCTCACCGGCGCCCCCTTTTGCTCATGACGGCGGATTGACCAGGGTTCGTAAGTGGGACATCAGATCCCCGGCCAGCAGTCCCCGCTCGCCCTGTCGTGCCGCGGCATCGGCGGCGGCCCCGTGCAGACAGACGCCCATGCAGACCGCATCCTCGAATCCAAAGCCCTGGGCCAACAGGCCGGCGACGATACCCGTGAGCACGTCGCCCATGCCGCCGCTCGCCATGCCAGGATTCCCATCGGTACAGACGGCCGGAGGCCGCGCGGAGTCCCCCTGAACCAGGCTGCCGGCCCCCTTAAGGACGCAGATCCCCCCGAATTTCTCCCGCAGCCTTCGAACAGCGCCGAAGCGATCCGCCTGTATCTCATCGGTGGTGCATTCGAGCAGACGCGCCGCCTCGCCCGGATGCGGAGTCAGCACCCAGGCATCCCGCCACACGGGCTCGGCAGCGATGAGATTGAGGGCATCGGCGTCCACAACCAGGGGCTTATCCGTGCTCAGCACCCGCTGCCAAAGGGATCGGGACCAGTCGGACCGGCCAAGCCCCGGACCAATGGCGACCACCGAGGCCCGCTCCAACAGCGGTTCGAGCTCGGCGGGTGCAGAAACAGCGTGACACATCAGCTCCGGGCGGGTGAGATTGAGCAGGGCCGCATGCTCGGGACGCGTCGCCACACTCACCAACCCGGCACCGGTCCTGGCCGACGCCTCGGCGGTCATGCGCGGCGCCCCACTGAATCCAAGGTCACCTCCGATCACCAGCACGTGTCCGAATTTGCCCTTGTGGGCTGTACGCGGACGGATTCGCAGAAACGTCGACTGCTTCTCCCAGTCGATACGCCTGGCCGACAGGATCTGCCGGGCATAGATTCGCGCCGGCACCTTCAGGGCATCGAAACTCACGTCGCCGCAGTATTCCGGACCCTCGCCGGTAAACATGCCCTGTTTGAGCGCGATAAAACTGACTGTCGTGCTGGCACGCACGGCTATACCCAATACTTTTCCGGTGTCCGAATGCAGCCCCGACGGCAGGTCCACCGACAACACGGGCGCGGGGTGGCGGTTGATCTTTTCCAGGGCCTGCGCCCAATCGCCGCTCACCTTCCGTTCCAGACCCGTGCCCAACACCGCATCCACGATGACATCCGTCTTGTCCGGCAGGACGATCAACGGTTCTACCCGGCCACCAACCGCCCCCCATGCCTGCGCCATGGTCAGAGCGTCGCCGTGCAGTTTGTCCGTGTCGCCCAGACTCATTACGCGCACCGTCAACCCCGACTCCCGGGCCAGGCGCGCGATCACGTAACCGTCGCCGCCATTGTTCCCGATTCCGCAAACCACCGTTATATCTCTCGCCTCCGGCCAGCGCTCACGTAACATCGACAAGGCCGCCTGGCCGGCCCTTTCCATGAGGGTGGCGCCCGGAATACCGCACTCTTCTATGGCAATGCGATCAAGCTCCCGGACCTGATCGGCGCGGTACAGGGCATAGGGCAGTTTGTCGGTAGCAGGCATTAAACGAGTCATGGTTGGCAAGAATATCACGCAGTAATAGGAAGTTGTGTTGTAATTATTCACCACAGAGACACGGAGTTCACAGAGGTGAACCTGTTTATATTGAAAATCTCGGTGTCCTCTGTGCCTCTGTGGTGAAAAGATACCAGGAGATACGGGAACGATATGCCCATAACCCTGCCAAAGCCTCTGAATGTGGTTCTGTCAGGGTTCAGGGCTGTATACTCTGCCGAATGGGGGAGTACGGGAAAAATGTCGACTACCTGCTGCTCGCACGAAACATCAAATCATGGGCACGGGATCTGGGTTTTCAGCAACTTGGCATCACCGACACGGAACTGACGGAGGCCGAGCATCGTCTCGAATCCTGGCTTGCGCAAGGCAGCCACGGCGACATGGCCTACATGGCTCGGCATGGCACCAGGCGCAGCCGACCGGCCGAACTGGTTACAGGTACCCGGAGAGTAATCTCGGTTCGCATGGATTATCGCCCCGAACCGTCCCGGGATCCCGAGGCAGTGTTGAACGACCCGATCAATGGGTTCGTCTCCCGCTACGCCCTGGGCAGAGACTATCACAAGATCCTGCGGAGGCGTCTGCAGAAACTGGCGAACCGAATTGCGCTGGAGATCGGCGAATTCGGTTATCGGGTGTTCGTGGACTCCGCCCCGGTCATGGAAAAACCCCTGGCCGAAAAGGCGGGCCTGGGCTGGATCGGCAAACACACCAATCTGATCAACCGCACCGCTGGTTCCTGGTTTTTTTTGGGGGAAATCTATACCGATCTTCCTTTGCCGGCGGACCAGCCCGCCGGGGATCATTGCGGAAGTTGTTCCGCCTGCATCGATATCTGCCCTACAGGCGCCATCACCGGACCCTATGCATTGGACGCCCGCCGCTGTATCTCCTATCTCACCATAGAACTGCAGGGTGCAATTCCCGTTGAGCTGCGTCCGTTGCTTGGCAACCGAATCTACGGATGTGACGACTGCCAGATGGTCTGCCCCTGGAACCGTTTCTCGACGCCCACCGGGGAAAGGGATTTTCTACCCCGTGGCGGACTCGATTCGCCCAGCTTGATCGATCTCTTCGCCTGGAGCGAGGCCGAGTTTTTGCGCCACACCCAGGGGTCCCCCATTCGACGTATCGGGCACATCGCCTGGCTGCGCAATATTGCCGTGGCGCTGGGTAACGCCCCACCTGACCCCGAGGTGATCGAGGCGTTAAGATCGAGGCTGGATCACCCGTCCGATCTGGTCCGAGAACACGTCCGCTGGGCTCTACACTCGACGAAGCCAGAGAGAAAGATTTTCACCGCAGAGAACGCAGAGGGACGCAGAGAAATCAAGGGGTAACGTCGAACGGATGTACCTTCTCAATTATCGGGGACACTTCGCACCCTGGCCACACCACAAATTCGCCCCGAATTTTGAGAAGTTACGAGCGGCATTGCAGATTTTTCTCCACAGCACTCCGGAGCCTGCGCGATATCAGCCTCCCCTTTATTCAATCTCTGCGAACCTCTGCGTCCTCTGCGGTTAAAACCAACGGCTCTATCGTCAGACCAGGCGCAAAAACCGCTCCCGGTAATACTTCAATTCTGCAATGGAATCCCGAATATCGTCCAGCGCCAGATGCTTAGACTCTTTCTTGAAGCCCTGGGCCATCTCGGGCCACCAACGCATACCCAGCTCTTTGAGGGTACTCACGTCCAGATTGCGATAGTGAAAATAGGCCTCCAACACAGGCATGCGGCGGGCGAGAAAACGTCGGTCCTGGCAGATACTGTTACCGCACATAGGCGATTTTCCTGCCGGTACGTGTTGTTCGAGAAACGCGAGGGTTGCGGCCTCGGCTGCCCCTTCATCGAGTCGGCTCTCGCGTACTCGCCCCAGCAATCCCGAATTTGCATGTTGTTCCTGGTTCCACTCGTCCATGGCGCCCAGCAATCCCTCTGGCTGGTGGATGCTGAGCACGGGACCTTCCGCGACAGTATTTAGATTATTGTCCGTTACAATGGTCGCGATTTCGATGATTTCATCTCTGAGGGTATCCAGCCCGGTCATCTCGAGATCGATCCATATCAGATTTTCGGAATCTTGTGCCATGCCCTGCCCCCTGCCCATAATACGTTTTAGGAAAACCCTAAGATTCTAGCAGAGCGGACCAACTACCTGTATCCTTGAAACTGAGAATCGATCCTAAGTCCGACAGGCTGCTAGAATGACGGGTTAAATCATCGACGCGATGAATGCGTTCACCGCAGTTTTTGTTATTGCCTTGACGGCGGGGATCACCCTCCAGCTCTGGCTTTCCCGGCGCCATATTCAGCATATGTTGTCGCACCGCGATCGAGTGCCCGAACCATTCGCCGACCGCGTCTCTCTCGCTGCCCATCAGAAGGCTGCGGATTACACCGTGGCCCGGGTAAAACTCGGTCAGCTTGAGCTGTTCGTCGCTGCAGCCGTGCTGCTGGCATGGACGTTGGGAGGCGGTTTGAGCTGGCTGCAGGGATTCTGGAATGGGCTGGAACTGAATGCCTCGGTATCCGGGACCTGTTTCGTTCTTTCCGTTTTCCTGATCACAGGCCTGTTCGACCTGCCTGTTTCGACCTGGCAGACCTTTGTACTGGAAGAACGTTTCGGCTTCAACCGCAGTACGCCGGGACGCTTTTTCACCGATCAACTGTTGCAGGGAATGTTGCTGACAGTCATCGGTGCCCCCCTCGTGTGGGCCATTCTTTGGCTGATGGAGGGAACCGGGGGCCTGTGGTGGCTTGCTGCCTGGCTGGTGTGGACCGGATTCACCTTGTTCATGATCTGGGCCTTTCCAACCCTGATCGCTCCCCTGTTCAACAAATTCACCCCCCTGGAAGACGGCAATCTGAAACAGCGGATCCAGCAACTCCTGGAGCGCTGCGGTTTCACGAGCAACGGTGTATTCGTCATGGATGGTTCCCGTCGCTCAGGTCACGGCAATGCCTATTTCACCGGTTTCGGCTCTCACAAACGGATCGTATTCTTCGACACCCTGATCGAAAGCCTCTCGGGACCGGAGCTGGAAGCGGTGCTGGCCCACGAGCTCGGGCATTACAAACGCCATCATGTGATTAAGCAGTTACTGGCCAATATATTGATTTCCTTTCTCGGGTTCGCGGCGCTTGGCTGGTTGATCGGGCAGGCCTGGTTTTTTACGGGTTTGGGCGTAAACAACACCACGCACGCGGCGGCGTTGATTCTGTTTGTGCTTGCGGCGCCCGTGTTCCTGGTGTTTTTCGAGCCACTCGGTTCCCTGATCATGCGCAAATACGAGTTCGAAGCCGATGCATATGCAGTGCAGCAGACAGGTCCTGAGGCGCTTACGGAGGCCCTGGTAAAACTGTACCGGGAAAACGCCAGTACGCTTACCCCGGACCCCCTGTATTCGGCTTTCCACGACAGCCATCCCCCGGCGCCGGTGCGCATCGCCCAGATATCCGCTAAAATTGGCGGCTGAAAAGATTGCGGAGATATCCATATGTTTTCTCGTGTTTTTCCGATTGTTCTGTTGACCGTGTTTTTAGCGCCCTTCGCAGAGGCAGCGGATCCCCAGACAGCAAAGCAACTGGTCGACACTCATTGCTACAAGTGTCACGGTACCGAGGTCTACACCCGTCCCGACCGCCGGGTAACATCGTTGCCGAAACTCCATTCTCAGGTACGGCGCTGCGAACTCGCCCTTGGATTGAAGTGGTTCGACCAAGACATTGAAAACGTCGCCGACTATCTGGACAAGAAATTTTACCGGTTCAAATAGAAGCTCGGGATGGTCAGACGTCACCTCTCCCAGCGTCAGAAGGAGCGCATAGAAAAGATTCAGGAACGCCGTCGCCAGCAACTCGCCAGGCGGATTGAGGGCGTTCTGAACTCAGCAGAGGAAGAGCCTCCGAGGGAGGGGCGTGTCGTTGCCCGCCATGGGGCCAATCTGGCGGTGGAGGACGAAACGGGCAAGCTCTATCATTGCCTGTCACGACAGAATCTCGGGCACGTCGTGTGTGGAGACCGGGTGGTCTGGCAACCGATCGACACCCGAAATGGCGTGGTCACCGCCTTGCAGGAGCGTCGTTCCGTGCTGGCGCGCCCGGATTATAGCGGCCACGAGAAACCCCTTGCGGCCAATATCACCCAGCTTATCATCGTCCTGGCCCCCGAGCCGGAACCCGGGGAATACCTTATCGACCAGTATCTGTTGACGGCGGAGGTGATCGGTCTACAGATCCTGATCGCGATCAACAAGATCGATTTGCTGGATGAGGACCAACGCCGGAAGTTCAACAGACGCTTTTCCGTATACGAAAGGATCGGCTATTCGGTAATCCGCACCAGCGCCAGACACGAACATGACCTGGATACCCTGATCCAAAGGCTAAAGGGGCATACCAGCATCCTGGTCGGGCAGTCCGGGGTTGGAAAATCCTCTCTGGTAAAGGCGTTGCTTCCGAATCTCAAGGTTCAGATCGGCAGGCTTTCCGAGGCCACGGGTCTCGGCCGCCACACCACGTCCGCCACGACCTTCTATAGCCTGCCCGAGGGTGGCGAACTCATCGATTCACCGGGTGTTCGCAGCTTCCGCCTTGCAACCCTGTCCAGGACACAATTGGAAAACGGTTTCAGAGAGTTCCGCCCCTATCTGCACAATTGCCGCTTCAGCAACTGCGGGCATGGGCCGGAACCGGGTTGTGCCCTGTTGGCCGCAGTGGATGAAGGTAAAATCGATGCCTGTCGCCTGCGAAACTTTCGCCATATGGCCGAACGTCTTGCGGGCACGGACAGAGCGCGGCCGCGCTGATCGGGGGGCTTTGCGTTGCCTTTACGCCTGAACAATCCTGTTAATACTGTCTATTCTTGCTTTTTACAGGCGCCGATTGTATTCGGTGCACTCGCGATTGGGTCACATTATGCGATAGGGCTGTTCCGAGGTCAGACCCAGGACCTGCATTCCAAGCTTGAGTCCCTCGCTCACAAAGCTGTCCGCATCCTTCCAGGCATCGGACGCGCCAAGCACCTCCGACATGGCGCTGCTTACGACCCGC
>JAUXGQ010000319.1 GCA_030621975.1 Gammaproteobacteria bacterium
GACGCTTCTCATTCTACCCGTCATTCCGGCAGTAAATGCCGGGATCGAGGTGTCATGGATGGCAAGGCCCCAAGCCCAGCTGAGCTTTGTACCTAATCACCATTAATTTTGAAGCGAGCCCTTAGTGGGAGTATTATAGCGCACGCTTGTGAGAACCGGACATTGTCCTACGCCGCACCGTTTATTGGTGCTGTGTTGATCGCGGTGATTTGAAAACCAACCAGGAGTACTGTATATCCAGTGTAGAAAAACACTCCCTTCAGCCAAACATTCCCTTTTTTCCCGTGAAAAGGCGCTCGACGTCAGATACCAGGCCTCATGGCGGCATTTGCGCTGGTTCTTTTTCTTCCGATCGACGCTGCCCGGTGTCTTGGTCCCGGCGTTTTTCCGGGGGCCCAGCCCCAGGGTTCTCGGCAGCTCCTTCCCGGCGCTGTTCTCGGTTGTCAGCATAAACTATCTGATCCTTGTGATTGCGAGCGGCCTGTTGCTGCGCTGGCGGGTGCCGAGGTCAGGGGTGAACCAGATGGATCTCGGGCTTCGTACCTGTAGCCTCCGCGTATCGGTACAGGGTCTTGATACTGGGTAGTGTACGGCCACCCTCGAGACGCGCGACGACGGACTGGGTTGTTCCCATGCGCCTGGCGACCTCTTCCTGGGTGAGGCCAGCTTCGACCCGTGCAGCGATCAGGGCGTGGGCAACCTCGAATTCCGGTTCCAGTTCACTGTAGGCTTCGCTGACCTCGGGGTCTTTCATCCACTTCTTTTTGAGTTCGGTAATACTGCTCATGTCTGGATCTCCTTCGCGCGTTCAAGCGCGAGCCTAATGGCCGACCTGGGGGTCTTTTGTGTCTTTTTCACGAAGGCATGTACGACCACAATCCGGCGACCGGTAACGGTGACATAGATGGCTCTGGCAATACCGGGGCCGTCCGGGCCGGGAAATGCTAGTATTCTGGATCAAATATCACGCTTGCGCAAAAAAGTTCCATGGGATTATTTTTGCAGTGAAAAACACCGTCTTGCGGGAACAAACCAGGAGTAACGTGTATCCAGTGCAGAAAAACGACCCTGCAGCCGGATATTCCCTTTTTTCCCATGTAAGGGACCCGGATGTCCGTTATCACACATCCTGGCGGCATCTTGGCTGGTTTTTCTTCTTCCGTCTGCTGCTGGCCAGCTTCCTGGTGCTGGCGTTTTTCTCGGAAGCGAGCCCCAGGGTCCTCGGCAGCTCGTTTCCGGCGCTGTTCTCCGTCGTCAGTATCAACTACCTGATGCTGGTGATTGCCAGCGGCCTGTTGCTCCACTGGCGGGTACCCAGTGCTGAGCAGCAAGTGCACCTGATGGTATTCATCGACATCATCGCAGTAACCCTCCTCATGCACAGCAGTGGGGGCGTGACAAGTGGTCTGGGCATGCTGCTGCTGGTGTCCATTATCGGCGGCAGCCTGCTGATGGGAGGTCAGGCCGCGCTTCTGTTTGCCGCCTTGGCGTCGCTGGCTATTCTAAGTGAACAGGTGTATGCCCAGATTGCTCACAGCCTTACCACGCCCGCCTTTTTCCAGGCGGGCATTCTGGGAGCGTCCTTCTTCGCCGTCGCGCTGTTGGCCCACGTACTCTCATTGCGGATCCGTGAAACAGAGCAACTGGCTACGCAACGTGGTCTCGATCTGGCCAATATGGCGGAACTGAACGAATACATCATTCAGCATATGCGAACCGGTATTCTGGCCGTGGACGACCAGCGAAAGATACACCTGGTCAACAACTCCGCCCGGGAACTCCTGGGGACGCCCAATATTGCCGCGGGTCAGTCGCTGGCATTGGCCTGCGGGGCGTTGGCAAACCAATTGGAAAAGTCGAGCCGTGACGGATACCAAACAAAATCCGCGGTTTTCCGGGCGGTTCCGGGCGGTAGAGATTTGAGACCAGGCTTCGCCCAACTGGGTAGTTCTGGTGCTGTGGGCACCCTGATCTTTCTCGAGGACCATGCGGGGGTGGCCCAACAGGCCCAGCAAATAAAACTCGCTTCCCTCGGCCGTCTGACCGCCAGCATCGCCCACGAGATCCGAAATCCTCTGGGTGCCATCAGCCATGCCGGGCAATTGCTGGAGGAGTCCCCTGACCTTACCCAGGGTGACCGGCGTCTGACCGAGATCATTCGCAGCAATTCGGCGCGGGTCAACGGCATTATTGAAAGCATCTTGCAGTTGTCCCGACGCGAGCCCTCTCAAACGCGTCTGATTGAGCTTAGCGGTTGGCTGGAGGAGTTTGGAGAGGAATTCAAGCGAGACTACGGCCTGGACGCTGATACCCTTAGCGTCGAGACGAAGGGGCACGAAACCCTGATCAGGGCGGATACCGGCCAGATACGCCAAGTGTTGACCATCCTGTGCGAGAACAGCCTGAATCACGGGATGCTCGATAATCGCCCCCTTCGGATAAGCATCCGCGATGGTCTGGCGCTGGAGACCGGCGGTTCCTTTGTGGATATCACCGATAATGGTCCGGGAATCGAGGCAAACGTCGTCCGACAGATGTTCGAGCCCTTTTTCACCACCCGCAATACGGGGACCGGACTCGGTCTCTACATCGCGCGGGAATTGTGCGAATGTAACCAGGTGAGGCTGGAATACCGCCAAGCCTCCGAAAGTGGAAGCTGTTTTAGAATCAGCTTTCCGGATCCGAGAAGGAGAGAATTGATAACATGAGTCAGGCCGTTGCGCTGATCGTTGACGACGAACCGGATATTCGGGAGTTACTGGAGATTACCCTTGGCCGGATGGACATCGCGGTAAAATCCGCCGTCGATCTTCGCGAGGCCCATGCCTTGCTCGCACAGCACAGCTTCGATCTTTGCCTGACCGATATGCGCCTTCCCGACGGCAACGGTATCGCATTGGTTGAGCATATCTCATCCGCCTACCCGCAGCTACCGGTTGCCATGATCACCGCCCACGGAAACATGGAGTCCGCCATCCATGCGCTCAAAGCCGGCGCATTTGATTTCGTGTCAAAACCAGTAGATCTGCAGATCCTGCGCCGACTGGTGGAGGCTGCGCTCAAGCTGGACAAAGCGCCGACCGGAATCGCCCCTTCAGTCCCCGCGCCGGCTGACGTCCTGTTGGGCAAATCTTCGGCTATCACCGAGATACACCGCATGATCGCCAAGCTGGCGCGCAGCCAGGCACCCGTCTACATCAGCGGCGAATCGGGAACGGGCAAGGAACTGGCCGCCCGGCTGATCCACAGCCAGGGTCCGCGGGCGGAACGCCCGTTCGTCGCCGTGAACTGCGGCGCCATCCCTCAGGAACTCATGGAAAGCGAATTCTTCGGACACATCAAGGGCAGCTTCACCGGAGCGGGCAAAGACAAAGACGGCCTGTTTCAGGCGGCCGACGGCGGCACTCTGTTTCTGGATGAGGTGGCCGATCTGCCGGTACCCATGCAGGTCAAGCTGCTGCGCGCTATTCAGGAAAAATCCGTCCGCCCCGTGGGTGCGCAGCAGGAAGCGCGGATCGATGTACGAATCGTCAGCGCCACCCACAAGGACCTGGCCGAACTGGTGAACGCAGGGGGGTTCCGGCAGGACATGTTCTACCGCATCAACGTCATACAATTGCCCATCCCCCCCCTGCGTGAACGCCCGGAGGACATCCCGTTGCTGGCTGATCGGATTCTGATTAGCCTCGCACAACAGTCCGGCCTCCATAAACCCAGGCTCGAAAAAGACGCCCTGGAACACCTCTGCCGCTATCCCTTTCCAGGCAATGTACGGGAACTGGAAAATATCCTGGAGCGGGCCACGACCCTATGCGAAAACAACCAGGTCGCCAACGACGACCTGCTGTTGCCCGAGCAACCCGATGCGGCCGTAACCCAGAGCGACGGAAAACCCCTGGAAGACTATCTGGGTGAAGTGGAGAAGC
>JAUXGQ010000115.1 GCA_030621975.1 Gammaproteobacteria bacterium
CACATCACCTTTTTTCCGGAAGCCTCGATCACCCGGCGAATATGCTCGAGGCTGCTGCCTTTTCCAGCCCCCTCGTGTCCTTCTACGGTGTTGCATTTGCCCCAGCTCGATGACATACCAATAATCTTCCCGGTCGAGAGCCACACCCAGTTCCTGTGGCGGAGACTCTAACAGCTCTGCGCTCTCTGCGTACCCTGCGGTGGGAAATCCGGGCCTATCTTTTTTTGAGCTGAAACTTCCGTACCGCTCGGTTATGTTCCACCAGGGTTGCCGAGAACTGGTGGCTGCCATCGCCTCGGGCCACAAAATAGAGACTGTTCCCCTGCGCCGGATTCAGCACGGCGCGAATGGCCGCGACCCCCGGCATGCTGATGGGCGTCGGCGGCAGTCCGGCGTGTACATAGGTATTGTAGGGTGTATCCTGCTTCAGGTCTCGGCGCCGGATATTGCCTTCGAAACTTTCCCCCATACCATAGATGACAGTGGGATCCGTCTGCAACTTCATGCCCTTGCGCAGGCGCCGGAGAAAGACTCCGGCGATTTCCCCCCGTTCACCGGTTACGCCGGTCTCCTTCTCGACGATGGACGCCAGTATCAAGGCCTCGTAGGCCGTTTGTAAAGGAAGGTTGGGTTCCCGTTTCGCCCATTCCTCGGAAAGCGTGTTTGACATGGTCCGATAGGCCCTCTTTAGAAATGCGACATCCGTGGTGCCGCGCGGGAACCTGTAGGTGTCCGGGTAAAAACGACCTTCGGGATGTTCATCGGCATGGCCGAGACGCGCCATGATCTCCGCGTCCGGGAGACCCTCCAGAGTGTGTTTCAGCGCCTCGTGCTTGTGGACGGCCGTCAACACCTGTCTGAAGTTCCATCCTTCCACCAGCGTCAGCGAGTAACTGGTCACCCGCCCGCTGACCAACTGTTGCAGCAGCGTCTCCGGCGTGGTTCCGGGCGTGATGAAATACTCGCCGGCCTGGATCCTCCCGGCACGCCCCGAGAAACACGCAAGCGATCTCAAATACACACCGCTGCGTATGATTCCGCGCCGCTCCAGATCGTTCGACAAACGACCCATGGAAGTTCCCGATTCGAGATGATAAGAAATGCCGCCGTTCGGGACCTGTAAAGGGGTTTGGGAAAACGTCTGGTAGTCGTACCAGAACCAGGCTGCCGTGGCGCTCACCACCATTACCAGAATACCGAGTAAACGATGCCCGATCATTCGGAATACACCTTCGCCAACAGGGATTCGGAAAACGCCGGGGGTACCGCCGGCACCTCCAGATCCCGGTCCTCCAACCGTTTTACCGGCCAGAAACCGATCACTGAATTGGTCAGAAACGCCGCGTCTGCCTTGAAAACGTCCCTTAAGAAGAGGTGTGTGACGCTCAGGGTCAGCCCTGCATCCTCGGCCAGGTCCATCACCAGCTCCCGAACCACGCCCGCGGTGCCGCAGGCGCCGAGCTCCGGCGTATACAGCCTGTCGCCCTTTCTCAGGAACAGATTGGTCATAGTCCCCTCGACCACCCGTCCCTCGGTATCCAGCATCAGACCCTCGGCGATCGCCGGCTCGTCCCACTCGGATCTTGCCAGTACCTGCTCCAGACGACCCAGATGCTTGATACCGGCCAGCGTCGGATTGAGTCCGAGTCTCGAATCACAGACCCGAAGCTGCACCCCCCGATGGGCCCAGTCGGCAGGATAATCCGGCCAGGAAAATGCGTGTAACACGCGGCAGGCCTGCTGCGGATTCGGAGGTCTGTAGCCCCGCCCCCCCGAGCCTCTCGTAAGTATGATCTTCAACACGCCTCTTGGCATTTCACCCGTTTCCCGTTCTGCCTCATGACGCAGCAATCTGGTATCGGGTCGATGGATGCCGAGACGATCGCAACCCAGACAGAGCCGCCGCATATGCCTTTCCCAAAGACAAGGGATGCCATCTATAACGGCCAGGGTTTCAAATAAACCATCCCCATAATGCAGGCCACGGTCGAACGCGCTTAGAAGGTCGGTCGCAATGCCGTTTACTAACACGTGCTGTTTTAGGATAACTAACTGATATTCTTGATAAGGTTAGGGTCGCTTTCTAACCTGATATCGAGGTGCGGGCGCAGCAAGACCATACAGGGGTGGCTACCGCCTCCCTGGCGAGAAATGGGACGATCAATTCTGGCGGCGGAAGGCCAGGGTTCCATTGGTCCCGCCGAATCCGAAGGAATTCGAGATAGCAATATCGATTTTCATCTCCCGGGCGCCGTCGGAGACGTAATCCAGGTCACATTCCGGATCCGGCGTTTCCAGGTTGATCGTAGGCGGTGCGACCTGATCCCGGATAGCCAGAATCGTGAATACGGCTTCCACGCCTCCGGCCGCACCGAGCATATGACCGGTCATGGACTTGGTCGAACTGACCGCAAGCTTGCGGGCATGATCGCCAAAGGCGCCCTTCACCGCCAGGGTTTCAGCCGGATCGCCGGCCGGTGTCGAGGTTCCGTGGGCGTTGACGTAGTCGATCTGATCCGTGTTGACACCCGCATCCTCCAGGGCCAGAAGCATACAATCACGGGCGCCTTCACCGCCCTTGGCGGGCGCGGTCATGTGATAGGCGTCGGAGTTCATGCCGACACCGATGAGCTCCGCGTAGATCTTCGCACCACGGGCCTGGGCGTGTTCATAGGCCTCCAGTATTACTACGCCCGCACCGTCAGAGAGGACAAATCCATCCCGGTCCAGATCCCAGGGTCGGCTGGCGCCTTGCGGATCGTCGTTGCGGGTTGAAAGCGCCCTTGCGGCGGCAAAGCCGCCAAGGCCCACCGGAGACGACGACATTTCGGCCCCCCCGGCCACCATCACATCGACGCTGTTATAACGGATCATGCGCGCCGCCTCGCCGATGTTGTGCGTGCCGGAACTGCAGGCGGAGACGATGGAAAAATTCGGACCTTTCAGACCGTATTTGATGGACAGGTCCCCAGCCACCATATTGATGATGTTAGCCGGCACGAAAAAGGGGGAGATCTTGCGTGGTCCGCCTTCCAGGAAGGCGTGATAATTGTTCTCTATGCCTGTTATGCCGCCGATGCCGGCTCCGATGGCCACACCTATGCGCTGGGCGTTTGCCTCCGTGACTTCAATACCCGAATCTTCCAGCGCCTGGGAACCCGCGCCTATCCCGTAGTGGATGAACTTATCCATCTTGCGGGCTTCTTTCCTGGAGACGTATTGCTCGATGTCAAAATCGTAGATAGGACCGCCGAATCGGGTGGCGAACCGTTCGATCTCGTCGATATGGGTGATGGGCCGGATACCGCTCTTGCCGGCGAGGATATTCTCCCAGCCGGTTTTCACGTCGATCCCCACCGGGGAGACCAGTCCCAGCCCTGTCACCACAACCCTTCTGCCAGACATTTAAGGTCTACTCCCAATCGTCATACAGAAAAGCGAAAGGCCGCTTTTCCGGGTTCCCTTGGCAGGCGGCCTGTACGGATTCAGCCCGGTTAGCGCTCAAGAGGAGGTGTGAGCAGTAACGTAATCGATGGCCTGTTGTACGGTCGTGATATTTTCCGCTTCCTCGTCCGGAATCTCGGTTTCGAATTCTTCCTCAAGGGCCATAACGAGTTCAACAGTGTCGAGAGAGTCGGCGCCCAAATCATCTACGAATGAAGCCTCGTTGGTAACTTCGTCTTCTTTGACCCCCAATTGCTCTACGACAATCTTTTTTACTCTTTCTTCGACATTGCTCATGGTGATTAAATCCTCTTGATCCCATAGGGTTACGGTTGCGACCGTTGCGCTATTGTATTACCAAGCCGGACAAGATAAAAGCATCAGATTCCGACTTAACTCTTACGTTAAGAATAAACTGTATCATACTGTACTTTATAGTTATTACTCTCCTTAAATCCGTGCTTGTGCACCTGTCCCCGCTGCCGGGGCAATCTCAACGGCCCGCATTGGGAGCCCTGACCGGGAAACACCAGACCAAACCCCGATTCTTCTGACATTTTTCCAGGTTCTTAATATTTTATCAGCACCGATCCCCAGGTGAACCCACCACCGAAGGCCTCCATGAGCAGGATTTCGCCCCGCTTTATACGCCCGTCCCTGATGGCGGTGTCCAGGGCCAGGGGCACGGACGCCGCAGAGGTGTTGCCGTGCTCATCGACGGTAACTACCACTTGATCCATGGACATATTCAGTTTCCGGGCGGTGGCCTGGATGATGCGGATATTGGCCTGGTGGGGGATCAACCAGTCGATATCGCTTTTTTCCAGTTGATTGGCTTCAAGCGTCTCATCCACGATGCGCCCCAGCGTCCTCACCGCCATCTTGAAAACCTCGTTTCCCTTCATCTCCACGTAGGCGCCCCCTTCCTGGACCAGATCGTAACCTTTCGATACGCCCTGTGGAACGTGCAACAGATTCGCGTAGGCACCATCGGCATGCAGGTGGGTGGAGATAATCCCGGGCTCGTCGCTGGCCTGCAGGACTAAGGCGCCTGCTCCGTCACCGAACAGCACGGAGGTGTCGCGATCGTTCCAATCGATAATGCGCGAAAACGTCTCGGCCCCGACCACCAGGGCGCATTTGGAACTCCCGGCGCGTATGAAGTTGTCCACGACGCCCATGGCGTAGACGAAGCCGGTGCACACCGCCTGTACGTCGAAGGCGGGGCAGCCATGGATATCCAGACGCTGCTGCAGCAGGCAGGCCGTGCTCGGGAATATCTGATCGGCGGTGGTCGTGGCGAGGACGATCAGGTCGATGTCGTGCTTATCGATCCCAGCCGCTTCGATCGCCTGCTGCGCCGCTGGCAGTGCCAGGTCGCAGGTCGTCTCACCCTCGAGCGCGATATGGCGTTTTGCGATGCCCGTGCGAGCCCGGATCCACTGATCCGAGGTATCCACCATCGCTTCCAGTTCGTGATTGGTGAGGACCTTTTCGGGCAGATAGCCGCCAACCCCGGTGATTCGAGAGAAGGTCACGCGCTGGCCCTCTTGTCCAGTTGCGCTTCCACCTGTCTCGCAATCCGGTTCGGCACATCGCTGTGCACCTCTTTTTCCGCGATTCGAATGGCGTTCTTGAACGCCAGAACATCGGCGCCGCCATGGCTCTTGATCACGATACCGCGCAGTCCGAGCAGACTGGCGCCGTTGTAGTGCCTCGGATCGATGCTGTCACGGAACCTGCTGATCACAGGCATCGACACCAGCGCGGCCGCCCGGGTGAGCCAGTTCCGCTTGAACTCCTGCCGGAGATAATGGCTCACCATCTTGGCCACGCCTTCACTACTCTTTAACGCCACGTTTCCCACGAATCCGTCGGCAACCACCACGTCCACCCCGCCAGTGTAGATATCGTCGCCTTCCACGTAGCCCGCATAGTTCAGGGAACTCGCCAGAAGCATTTCATGGGCGCCTCGTACCTGTTCGTTGCCCTTGATCTCTTCCTGGCCGATATTGAGCAGGCCCACGCGCGGCGCCGCGATTCCCTCCACCGCCGATACCAGCTCCGCCCCCATGACGGCAAATTGGAAAAGGTGTGAAGAGCTGCAATCGATGTTAGCGCCGAGATCCAGCATGTAGGTGAATCCCTCGATGGACGGAATGGCCGTCGTAATGGCCGGGCGGTCCACGTTGGGCAGCATTTTGAGCACAAAGCGGGCAGTCGCCATCAGGGCGCCCGTGTTACCGGCACTCACGCATGCGTCCGCTTTGCCCTGCTTGACCAGATCGATCGCAACCCGCATGGACGAATCTTTCTTGCCCCGTAACGCCTTGGACGGAAGTTCGTCCATGCCGACTTCCTGAGTTGCGTTCCGGATCTGCAGACGGTTCCCCAACTTGGCGCCGCCAAGCTGTTCTCCCAGAACCTCCTGTCTTCCCACGAGGATAAGAATTACCTCAGGGTCTTCATCGAGGTATTCAAGCGCTGCTGGAACTACGACCTTCGGTCCGAAATCCCCGCCCATCGCGTCCAGAGAAATGGACACCGGTTTGGTCATGGGTCAGGGGGGACAAATGGGTTAGGTAGTGGCAGGAGTGGTCTCACTCTACTTCCACTGATTCGTCTTTGGTGCTGATGACCTTGCGACCACGATAGAATCCGTCGGGAGTAACGTGATGCCGCAGGTGAGTCTCGCCTGAGGTCGGG
>JAUXGQ010000291.1 GCA_030621975.1 Gammaproteobacteria bacterium
CCATCGTCTTTGAGGACATTACACAGGTTCCAGAGTTTGGCGACGATGTCGTGGGTGACGTTACTCATGGGGTAGATGGTTTCCTTCTAGTTTGCGGATTTCCAGAGTGATTCGTTGAAGCTGTCGAGCACTTGCCCCAAGTCACCGTCGAAGATGCGGTTCAGCCGGGCGTAACCGCCACCCTCGCGCTTGAAGATCAGATCCGGATCATCAAGCGCCTCGCGGTCGACGATGATATTGGCCTTGGTCTGGGCCGCAATGCGTTGTAACCACTGGCGTTGAGGGGTGGTCCAGGCGCGTGCGGAAAGTATCTTTTGCAAGGCGTTATCCACGCGCTGTTCATAGGGCAGCAGCGGTTCACCGATGGCAGCCTGGCGGATGTAACCGACGATGCGTGCGGCGATCTCCTGGTTGGTCATCTCACGCCAGGCAGTAGCCAGACTGGCCTCATTGAAGCCGGCCTTGTCCAGCTCCAGGGCCAATTCGCGCAACTGCTTTCGGGTAAGCTCCCTCGGACGGGTGAGCACGGTCATCAGGGCCGGGATGTCGTTGCGGTGGCTGTTGATGAAGGCGGTAAACTCCTGCAGGTAGTCCTCAGGTTTGTGCGCCTTGCCATAGCCATGTGGGGTATCGAGCAGTTTATCGTCGTGTTCGGAGATGAATACCGGCGTGGCGCACGCCTCATTTTTTCTGTCGAGGATTTCACCGAGGTCTGGGTTCCGGGTGAACCAGGCAGCCACCTCGGCCAGCGGCATGGCGCGTAGTTCCCGGATGAATCGATCCGGCGGCATACCCGCACAGGTCTCAAAATCGCGGGCGGCGGACTCGCTCAGGTGATGTTTCTTGCGCTGCAGCTTGGCGATGAACTGGTCGCGCACCAGGGTACGCTCATCGTCGCTGGGCACCTGCGCAAGCTCCCCGGCGAGCTGGGTGAAACTCAGCCCTGGGTTGACCACCACGGGCTGCATGGCGGTCAGATCCTTCAGGGCTTCATAAATCCTCACCGCATCGAAGACGCGGAAGGTCTCCTTGCCGATCTCGTCGCACAGACGGGTGGCTCGGCCGAGCATCTGGTCGAACAGGATGCGGCTGTTGACCCGGCGCAGGAACACCAGGTTGCAGATTTCTGGCACATCGATGCCGGTGGTAAGCAGATCTACGGTGACAGCGACATTGGGATTGAGCTCGTTTTTATAGCGGCGGATCAGTTGCAGGGGCTTGTCGGCGGCGCCGGTGATCTTGATGACCGCGTCGTCTTCCACGTTGCCATAGCGGTCGTGGAAGGCCTGCTTCAGCAGGTCCACCACCAGGTCGGCGTGGACATCGGTGGCGCAGAAGATCAGGGTCTTCTGCCGTGAGGCGGGATCGATCTCCCGGGCGAGGTAGTTGCAGACCACTTCATTGAATGCCCGGGTGATGACCTTGCGGTTGAAATCCTCAACGTCGAGTTTAATCTCGTCGGGGGTGGTGAAGAGTTCGATCTGGTTCTGTTTCGAATTATAGACCGGCACCTTCTCTCCAACCTTCCAGACGATACCATTGGCAGAAAGCTCGGTGTTGATCTGCACTGGTGGCTCGTGATCCACCAGATAGCCATCAATTACCGCTTCCCGATAGCTGTAGGTGTAGATCGGCTTGCCAAAGATCTCGGTGGTGTGCAGGGCCGGTGTGGCGGTGAGGCCAATCTTGGTGGCGTCGAAGTAGTCGAGCACCCGCCGGTACTTGGAGATATAGTCCTCATAGCTACGGAAACCAAGTTCAGTGTCGGACAGTTCCCGATCGAGAAGATAGCCACGGTGGCATTCGTCCACCACGATGCAGTCGTACCGATCGACAGCAGGCGGCGTGGTCTCTTCACCCGGATACAGCACGCGCCGGACCATGCCCTGCACCGTTGCCAGATGCACGGCGGTTTCGGTGTCAGGTGTCTTGTCCTCCAGCTCCTTGATGCCGAAGATATCGGCAAAGGTCTGCAGGCTCTCCATGCGGGTGTCCTTGAATGCATTGGCGGCCTGTTCGCCGAGCGCCGAGCGGTCCACCAGAAAGAGCACTCGCCGGAAGCGCTGCGCCTTGAGCAGGCGGTAGATCAGCGCGATGCAGGTTTTGGTCTTGCCGGTGCCCGTCGCCATGGCGAGCAACATCTCGCGCTGCCCTTGGGCAATAGCCTCTTCAGTGGCCTGGATCGCCACCTGCTGATAAGGACGCAACGAAAAACCATAGTTGAAAGGTGCTTTCCTGAGCTGCTCATGGGCGCGTTGCTCATCCCGCTTGTTCAGAGCCGTCAGCCCCTCGGGCGTGTACCAGCCATCGAGGGCATGACCGAGGTTATCGGGGCAGCGCACGTCGCAGAACCAGACGCCACTTTTGGTGTGAAGCTGGCGTAAGTACGGGCGGGCATTGGATGAAAAGACGAAAGGCAGGCGATACTCGCCGTTCCTACCCCAGTTCTGTTCATGCAACAGCGTTTCACTGCTGGGATTGAAGTCGCGGGCATAGCGCTTGGCCTGTTGCAGGGCACCCGAGACATCAGTGTTCTTGCGCTTGGCCTCGACCGTGGCCATGGGGGTGAGGCCGACAAACAGCACATAGTCGGCGGGTCCACTTTCTGTAGGCCACTCGGCTATCGCCCGATTCTTGCCTTTCTCGGGCCGTGCGCCCGTGGAGTAACGGAGTGTTGCGGAGTCCGCCTCCCAGCCGGACTGGCGCAATTGCTCGTCGATCAGCTTGCGGGTCTCGGCTTCGTCAAGATGGACCGCAGCCGCGGCCGTGTTCGCCGCAACAACATATGCGGCAATGTCGACCTTCGGTTGTGCCTGTGCCTGAGCCTGCTGTGCCGCTAATTGCTTGGCAAGCTCAGCCTTGACCTGCTCGGCCTCTTCGGCAAGCTGTTCCCAGAAAGTCTGTTCGTCCTGCGCCTCTCGCAGTCTGGCCTGCATGGATTCGAGCTGCTGCACAGATTCCTGATGCGCTGCACGATATTTATCGAGTTCCCCGGCGAGCCGTTCCAACTCATCACGCAGATGACCAGACTCGTCTTTCGGCGCCCGGGGTGGGATGAAGGGGCCAGATTTGAAGCCGGCGTTCTTGAACGTGCGGTGGAACCAGACGCCGAGTTGCCAGGTGATCTTCAGCGCAGCAAGTGCGGAACGGTGATCGCCAGTCAGTTCGTGGCTTGCTGTGTTGCCCGCGCGTCTGACCTCACCAAAGAGCTGGGCAATCTCTCGGGAGAAAATGCCTTGATCCTGCAGCCGGCGAATCAACTCGTACTGTGATTCTTCGGAAGAGACATAGTGGCCTACCCGGCTCGCTACATGCTGGGCAAGCAGTTCCGTCAACTGGCGCAGCTTGAGAAGGCTGGTATTCGGATCATCCGGGAAATATTGCTCCGCAAGCAGGCCGAGGCGCAGCAGTTGTTCATCATGCGCCTCAAACTGCGCGAAATTGCTCCGAATGGCAGCAGATACCATCATGAGTTAGATCACCAGATTCCCTGAAGTAGATCGTGTTCGAGCTCATTCACAGCCCCGGCACCGTTTTCTCCAGTTCCAAAATCCATATCAGGACGGAAAAATGTACCTCTTGAAATCAGCCGCGGGACGGGCCCACGCAGTATATTGGTCACCTCCCCGAGGTGATGGGAGATGGTTCCGATATCCAGATCTACTGGTTTACTGTTCCCGCTCTTTTCGCTCATTTAGAGCTATTCTGCCTCTTACTTGTCTGCTGCACCGCCAGCCTTTACCTACTCATCTACTTCCAATTCCTTGAACTCCCGAAAATGACCCATGCGGAGAACGGGCATACCTGCCGTACTTTTCGATTTCGTGATACACAGCGAAAGATTATCAACACTACCAGCTATGGGTATATTGTGGAGATCCCTAAAACAATAAAACGCTGCGTGTCAGTGCAACTGCAAGTCGACAGCGCGGGGATTCGACATACGTCGGTGGGCAGATGTCATGACCAACCTTTTCCCTCTCGTACTATTGTTCAGATAAGCGATCGTTTAACCTGATATTTAACCTCGGCAAGAAAAAAGCCACCTCGGTTTCCCGTAAGTGGCTGTTTTTATTTGGTAGGCGCGAGTGGACTCGAACCACCGACCCCCACCATGTCAAG
>JAUXGQ010000259.1 GCA_030621975.1 Gammaproteobacteria bacterium
GCCATCGGAAGGGATTGCGTGGGGGCGCTGCGTTTCGTACCCGAAGGCCTTGACCCCGGTGACCCGACGAAAATGGAATACAGGCCGGTAGGTCATTTTTGCCGGATCGCCAGGGTCAAGGCCCTCGGGAACAAAACGCAGCGCCCCCACGCAATCCCGTCCGATGACGGCCAGGAGATCAAAAATACCGGCACTGTCGGCATGCTCGCGCGCAGCAATTTTTTCTCTTACGGTGCGATCATCGGGCAACAGTCCGTCAAAGTAGCTGGTCGCATTCTCCCCTGACCAAACACGATCGGACAGAGGCATAGACAGAGAAATGGGAAATGCCCGTTCAGACGATAACCAATCAGGATCATAGCGAAACGATGTTGCACCGCTTGCGGTACGGGAATACCTGCCGACTTTGCTTGAGCCGATATAAACATCCAGCACGCGTCCTTTGCGTTTACGTCCCATTAGGCCCCTTTTAATACTCCGTTGGATCAAACGTGGCTTTCCGGCGTGGGACGATGGACAGGTCCATGTCCAGAGCAGCCAGAACCCTGATAACGGTGTCGAGCCTGGCCGTTGTCGCACCGTTCTCAAGTTCAGAGACCAGGGCCTGCCGGACGGACGCTTTTTGGGCAACATCGACCTGCCGCAGATCCATATTCTTGCGCGCCAGGCGTATTGCCTCGCCGAGATCTTTATTGTTGCGTATGATCTTTCCCATCACACATCCTCTTTATACGGCAATCCGTATAATCTCCATATATACTCTTCACCGTATAATGTCAATATATACGTTGCGTCGTATAAAATATACGGTATACGCTCCACCAAATATGAGGTGCTTGCAAAAACCCCGCATCCGCAGCACCGGCTCGGTAACCGTCTCGTTCACCAGCGCGGCCTCTCCCAAGGGGTATCCTCCTTCCAGCGGATGACGGCGTCGGCGGGCAGGCCCGGGCTCAGGCGGTGCTCGGGATTCTCGTCCAGGTAGAGTTTGGCGGCGAACACCAGCTTGACCCGCTCGTCGGTGGTCTGTACCTCCTTGGGGGTGAACTCGGCCCGGGACGCGATATAGCGGACCCGCGCGGCGAACGGTTGCTGCGGAAAGGCGTCCGTGTAGACCCGGGCGGGCAGGTCGAGCCTGAGCTTGCCGATCTGTCTTTCCGGCACGTAGACCTTCAGGTACAGCCGATCCAGGTCCACGATATCGAAAAACGGCGTCCCGAGGTCACCACTTCGCCCGCATCCACGATGCGGGTGGTGATGATTCCAGAGGCAGGGGCGCGGACACTGAGATCGTCCAGGACGCTTTGCACCTCGGCCAGTTGCGCCTCCGCCTGGACGAGTTGCGCGGCCGCGGCCGCCACCTCGCTCTCCTTGGCGCGGATGCGCTCGGGCCCCAGCATCGCCTCTTCCAGCCGTTTCTCGGTCCGGGTGAGGGCGGCCCGGGCGGTTGCAAACTCGGCCCTTGCCACCCGCCAGGCGAGGTCCGCCTGATCCGCCTTGTATCGGTCTACACCGCCTTTTTTTACCAGCGCCGCGTAGCGGCTGGCGTCTATGCGCGTCTGGTGGGCGCGGGCCTCGCCTGCGGCCAGGGCTGCCCTGGCGTGGGCGACATCGGCCTCGGCGGATTCGATCTTCAGCGGGATCTCTTTGCGCGATACCGCCAGGTTTGTACGCGCGGCCTTGAGACTGGCCTGCAAAGCCTGTTGGCCCGCCCGGGCCTGCCGCACGCGGGCCTGAGTCTTGGCGTCGTCCAACTGCGCCAGCACCTGCCCTTCGATGACCGCATCGCCCTCCCGAGCCAGCAGCAAGCGGATGCGTCCCGCATATTTCGCCGCCGCCGTATAACGGTCCCCCTCGATACGGCCACTGGCCTGGATCAGTCCCTCAGGCAACCCTGGGTGTCGACCCAGGAAGCCATACACGGCCAGCGCCCCGGCAGCGGCGATGGCCAGTGCGGCAAGCAGTACAGCGTCCTTCCGTTTGAAATTCACCTTATAAAAATATCACACGAAGCCACAAAGGCACGAAGGAATGAACGACTGGGATATCTGCTGAGATTTGGCGAAGGCTTGAGGAAGAACGGTATCTCGCGAATTTTGAATGGAAAATTGGAGTAATTCTTCGTGCCTTTGTGGCTTCGTGTGAGAATAGGCCGAAGGCTGAATGAAAAGCCATCAGCCCAAAATACACGCCCCCGTGAACGGTTACCCAAAAGGTAATCGCTCGGAGCTGCTGTCAAAAATGTAAATTTAGCGGGGACTGGGCAGCGATTCAGACCCCGAATGCTGCGGGGGTCCAGCCTACGCCACCCACGCTGGCTTCCGGGTGGTGACGCGAGACCAGGCTTTCTATGTCCGTCGCGCGGTGCTTCGGGACATCCACCATCAGCACCACTTCGCCGTGCGCCAGCGCCACCCGCAGGTCGGACAAATGGTCATGGGGCAGCTTTACGGCAAAGCGCTCGCCCGCGACGAAGGTGATCAGCATCACGGCGAGGGCCGTTATCGCCGCCGGGGCCCAGCCCGCAAAAAGCGCTGCCGCAAGGACTACGAGCGCTACGCCGAATACCGCCAGGTTGCCGTTCCAGAACAGGCGCTCCAGGCGCCATAGCTTGTCGCCGCGCTGATCTGCCGTGGCCTGTGGCAGTCGGCTCAGGTCGATGCCGTTCTTCGCTGTCGCGTGCATCCGGGCAGAGTCGACCCCCGCCTTTTCGAGGTCCGCTACCAGAGATCGGGCCTGGTTTGCGGTGGGTAAGTTAAAGTAGAGTCTTCGGTACATGCCGAACTCCTTTTTCAGAGTGGAGGAGCGAACTCCGGCAGGGGGGACTTGAAGGCAGTGCGATAAATTAATTTTTTCTACCACGCCGCCTCCAAACCCGCTATTCTCACCGGACTTTGGTGGTTGGATTATTAACCATCATGTTGCTTGCCTTAAACTTGAGTATCGTACTAGGTTATGGATTTATCAAGGTCTGTGCATAGGGTAATTGTTGCGTAAAATTCGTGGAAATGGAGACGGGTTTATGGCGCAGGGTCGGCGCACGGACTTCCACAGGGGGAGCGGGCAGGTCACTAAACCTCAGCCATCGAGTTATCCGGGGCGACAGAGGTGGGGACGAGGACCCAGGGCGACTCCCGCGCAGATTCCGGTACAAGTCCTTGAGTACGTTCCAATATCTTGTGGCAACACAAGAGGAGACAGCCCATGTGCAGACTGTTCGGTTTTCTGGTCGTGGGGTTTGCCTGCGTCACTGCGATGGCGGGCAGCACTCTGCCCGATGTCGTTCCCGACCGCGTTGCGTCCCGCACGTATGTAATACACGGGCCCATGGGCCATCCCAGCCCGGAGAACCAGGCCTTCATAAACAACCCTGCGTTCGTGATTACCAACGCGGGTGTCGTGGTCGTCGATCCGGGTTCCAGCGTCCAGATCGGTGACATGCTGCTGCGCCGGATTGCGGAGATCACCGACAAGCCGGTGGTGGCGGTGCTCAATACCCACGTTCACGGTGACCACTGGTTGGGTAATGACGCTATTTACCGTGCCTACCCTGAGGCCAGGATCTACGCCCATCCCAATATGATCGCCGAGGTGGCGAACGGCGCCGGCGATCAGTGGGTCGATCTGCTGATGGGGCTCACCGACGGCGCCATTGCCGGCACCCGGGTCGTCGCTCCGACCTCGGCGCTTTCGCATGGGGACGAGATTCGTGTGGGCGATGTGCGGTTCAGGATCCATCACACGGGGAAGGCCCACACCCTTACGGACATCATGATCGAGGTGCCGGAAGAGGATCTGGTCTTCACCGGCGACAACGCCAGCAACGGCCGCATCGTGCGCATGGATGACGGCAGCTTCACCGGCAACCTCAGGGCCCTGGACCTTGCCCTCGATCTGAACCGCAAGGTCTACGTCCCGGGCCACGGCCAGTCGGGGGGAAAGGCATTGGTGCAGGCCTATCACCGCTATCTGGGCACCCTGCATGAGACGGTAAGCTACTACTTCGAGGAAGGCCTCAGTGACTTCGAGATCAAGGACAAGGCAGGCGCCAAACTCACCGAGTACGCCGACTGGGTCGGGTTCAAGAGCGAACTGGGACGTCATGTGAGCCTGGCCTATCTGGAAGTCGAGGCCGAGGCCTTCTGACCTCAGGGGCCTCACATTCCAGCAATCCATCAGCAAATGTAGGCTGGGGCTTGCCCCAGCTCTTTGTTTCGCGATTCAGTACGCCGCAAAGCTGGGGCAAGCCCCAGCCTACGTTTGCAGTAGAATGTTCGTGAGAAGTCCGGGCTAGCAGCCTGTCGGACTTAGGGGTTCGACCGGTTTGTTGCTCCGGCAACTGCTCCTGCGTTGCTCTAACTTCC
>JAUXGQ010000007.1 GCA_030621975.1 Gammaproteobacteria bacterium
CAGCTTGTAGGAGCCGGCTTGCCGGCGAATAAGGGCTCGCGCCAAAATAAATTTACATTGATGGGCGTCGAGGCGCCCGTCTGACAAGGCGTAACAACGCAGGAATATTTGTTATATTTCTAGTTGTTACAACGCGGTCAGACGCGATGGATCGGCGCACAGAAATGTGAAGTTATTTTGAAGCGAGCCCTGAGTCGAGTCGCGAGGTTACGGCTTTGGCAAGACAGTCAAGCTGCCGCTGGTCGTGGAGGGGCCGGTGATCAAGGGTCGTGACGAAAAAGATATCGTCCGCCTCCGCACCGACGGTGGCGATCTTGGCGCTTTGCAGGCGCACGCTGCACTCGGTGAAGGCTTGCCCCACTTTGGACAACAGGCCGGGACGGTCACTGGCCACGAGCCGCATAATGGTATGCCGGCGGCGGCGATCCTGGGAAAAGGTGACTCGGGGCCTGGTATCGAAGTGTTTGTGCTGGCGCGGTATGCGGCGAGATACATTCAGATCCAAGTCGTGGATGGCCATGAGACCGGCGTTCAGAGTCAGGAAGATCTCCTCGGTACGGGACACATCGAGCACGGGGTTGCCGTCTTCTTCCAGCACCAGATAGCTGTTCAGGGTATAACCGTCGTCCGTGGTGATGATCCGCGCATCCTGTACGTTCAACCCGAGCTGGTCGAGTAGCATGGTGCTGCAAGCGAACAGGTTATCCTGGTCGCGTCCGTAGGTGAAAACCTCGGTTCCGCCCTGGCGTGTTTTGTTGCGAATCCGGACCAGCGGTAGCTCATCGGGGTCAGAGGCCAGGATCTCCGCGGTATGCCAGGCGATCTCATCCGGCGAGTTTTGCAAAAAATATTCGGGATTGACGGAGCGCCAGAACTCGACAATCCGGTTCGTGTCCGTTCCGCCGGCGCCCAGCAGGCGTTGTGTCTCGGTCTGTTTCTCCTGGATCAGTTCCTCCTGGGCCTGAGGATTATCGAGTCCGCGGGCCAGGGCGAGGTGGGTGGCCCCGTAGAGATCCTTCAACAGCGCATCGCGCCAGGCGTTCCAGCGTTGCGGATTCGTGGCGCGGGAGTCGGCTACCGTCAGCAGGTAGAGGTAGTCCAGCCTTACCGGATCGGCGACCTCTTCGGCGAACGCCTGAATCACCTCGGGGTCGCCTATATCCTTGCGCTGGGCCGTCATGGACAGGATCAAGTGTTTCTCCACCAGCCAGGCCACCAGGTGACTATCCATATTGCTGAGATGGTGCTTCTGACAGAAAGCCAGGGTATCCTTGGCTCCCAGCTTCGAGTGATCGCCGCCGCGTCCCTTGGCGATGTCATGAAACAGGGCTGCAATGTAGAGGAGTTCCAGTTTGGGCAGGGTCTGAATGACCCAGCTGCACAGCGGGAATTCATGATGATATTCGGGCAGAGCAAAGCGCCGCAGGTTGCGGATGACGAACAAGGTGTGTTCGTCTACGGTGTAGACGTGGAACAGGTCGTACTGCATGCGACCCACGATATTGGCGAAAGCCGGGATGTAAGCCGCCAGGATGCCGTAGAGATTCATGCGCCGCAGTTCATGATAGATGTACCTTGGGTGGCGCATAATCTCCATAAAAAGGGAGCGTGCCGAGAGTGAATCCCGAAAATGTGCATCGATCAGGTGCCTGTTGGCGCGGATCAGGCGGATGGTGGAAGCGCGCACCCCTGTCAGTTCGCGGTGGGTCTGCAGCAGGAAGAAAACCTCCAGCAGTGCCGAAGGGGTCCGCTGAAAGACCCTGTCGTGGGTGACCTCGATGAAGCCATTGCGGGATTGAAAGCGGCTGTTGATCGGTACCGGTTCGCCCAGATTCTCCCGGAACAGGATGGCCTCCTGAAACAGCTGCAGCAACATCTCGTTGAGTCGGCTCAGCTCCATGACCGTACGGTAGTATTGTTGCATGAACTGTTCCACCGCCAGGCTGTGATCCTGATCGGTAAATCCAAACATCTCAGCCAACTGGGGCTGGAAATCGAACCGCAGCCGATCCTCCCGACGTTCGCTGAGACTGTGCAGGCCGAAGCGGATCTTCCAGAGAAAGGTTTCCCCCTCTAAGAGCTGTTGGTACTCCTGTTCGCTCAGGAAACCGTGGGAGACCAGATCGTGCAGCGTCTTTGCGCCGAAATGGCGTTTGGCAACCCATCCCACCATGTGTATGTCCCGGAGACCTCCGGGGCTTTCTTTGATATTGGGTTCGAGGTTGTACCCGGTATTGTCGTATTTGTGATAGCGCGCCTCTTGCTCTTTGGATTTCGCCATGAAAAATGCCCGGCTGGGCCAGAGATTTTTGGGTCCGGTGGCTTCACACATACGGTCGTAAAGGGACAACGGGCCTGCCAGCGACCGCGCTTCCATCAGATTGGTGGCGACCGTAATGTCCTGCTTCGCTTCGCGTACGCAGTCTTCCAGGGTGCGCACGCTGTGCCCTACTTCCAGTCCGATATCCCAGAGGAACATCAAGAATCTTTCAATCGGGTCATGCAGGTCTTCCCGGTTTCCGTCGCCGAGCAGGATCATCAGATCTATGTCCGAGGCCGGATGTAATTCACCGCGTCCGTAGCCCCCGACGGCGATCAATGCCGCGACTGGGTCTGTGGGGATGTGGAGTCTCCAGGCGTGCCGCAAGAGTTCGTCCATTAGATAGGCACGCGCGCCAACCAGCTCCCTGATCGGCGCATTTTTTCGGAAGCTCTCGTCCAAACGCCGGGTGCCCCTGTCCAGGGTCTCCCGAAACAGCGGCAGCGGGTTCTCGGACTCGGTCAACTCGCGCTCGAACTCCGAGCTGTTGAAACCGATATGGGCCTTCACGTGCCGAGCCGTGTACATCAGGAGGCGGCCTCCACCTGCGCCAGTTCTTCCCCGCGCAGGGTCAAAATGTCATGGCCGTCCTCTGTCACCAGCACCGTGTGCTCGTATTGGGCGGACAAGGATCGATCCTTGGTCACCACGGTCCATCCATCCGGAAGCAGTTTTACCTGGCGTTTGCCGGCGTTGACCATGGGTTCGATCGTAAAGCACATTCCCGCTTGCAGGACAACCCCGGTGCCCGGGGAACCATAGTGCAGCACTTGGGGATCTTCGTGGAATTCCCGGCCGATACCGTGCCCGCAGTACTCACGCACGACGCTGCAGTCCTGGGATTCGACATAGCTTTGGATCGCATAACCTATATCGCCGAGCTGGGCACCCGGTCGGACTATCTCGATACCGGTGCGCAGGGCCTGCTGAGTTACGCGGCAAAGACGGCGTGCGAGTATCGAAGGCTGCCCCACGAAGAACATTTTACTGGTGTCTCCGTGAAACCCATCCTTGATTACTGTGATATCGATGTTGACGATGTCGCCTTTCTTCAGGCGCTTGTTGCCGGGGATCCCGTGGCAGACCTGATGATTTACGGAGGTGCAGATCGATTTCGGAAAACCCCGGTAATTCAAGGGCGCCGGAACGGCGTGCTGCACGTTTACGATGTAATCGTGGCAGATCCGGTCCAGCTCATCGGTGGTGACACCCTGTTCGACATGGGGCCCGACCATCTCCAATACTTCTGCCGCCAGGCATCCGGCAATTCGCATCTTCTCTACCTCATCGGGGGTCTTTATCGATATGCTCATGGGTATTTATCGAGAAAACGCGCTTTGGTGTGGATGAATGCCTCGGTCTCGCGGACGTTTCCGCATGTTACGCGGAATTCCTTGATTCGCAACCGCTGTCAGGCAGGTAGTTTAGATGCTAACTTATTGAAAAAAATAAAAAAGAGCAATTCGGCGTCCTCTCTCCGTATTTTCCGTTTAAGGTGGATTTAGTGAAGCAAAACAGTATATTGGACCCTGGGTGACTCGCTGCCTGGGCAGAGGAACGATTGTCGAGATCAACAGGTTATGGTATAAAACGCGCCGCTTTATCGCAATTAAAGTGTCCTGCCTCAAACAGGACACTAGCCCCAAGCCGAGGTGCCAGTTGGTTCTCGGCGAATAATCCACACATGCGCCGTCACATGGGGCGGGGTGCCCGGGCAACCAGGTCGCTGCATGGGGCGCATGGAGGTTTAACCCGAACATACGGAGTGAATCATGAGCACAGTATCTATGCGCCAGATGTTGGAATCCGGCGTGCATTTTGGTCATCAGACCCGCTACTGGAACCCCAAGATGGGGCCCTATATTTTCGGCCAGCGCAACAAGATCCATATTATCAATCTTGAACAGACGCTTCCCCTGTTT
The DNA here is from genome assembly GCA_030621975.1 of Gammaproteobacteria bacterium. Classification (GTDB taxonomy): domain Bacteria; phylum Pseudomonadota; class Gammaproteobacteria; order Chromatiales; family Chromatiaceae; genus JAUXGQ01. The sequence goes on from JAUXGQ010000007.1 coordinate 4,243, forward strand.
AATGACGCCACGAATTTTGTCGGATCCCTGGCTGCCAATGGAGGCAGAATCTTGTTCGTGGGAACCAAGCGCGCGGCCCGAGACGCAATCCAGGAGGAGGCATCCCGTTGCGGTATGCCCTACGTCAATCACCGTTGGCTGGGTGGTATGCTGACCAACTTCAAGACCATCAAACAATCCATCAAGCGGCTGAAGGAACTGGAGGCCATGGTGGAAGACGGCAGCATGGATCAACGGTTCAGTAAAAAGGAGGCCCTGGGTCTGAGGCGCGAGATGGAAAAACTGGACCGCAGTCTCGGTGGCATCAAGGACATGGGCGGTCCTCCGGACGCTGTTTTCATTATAGATGTGGGCCATGAGAAGATCGCAGTCAGCGAAGCCAGGAAATTGGGTATCCCGGTGGTCGGTGTGGTTGATACGAATAACGATCCCGGGAACGTGGACTACGTCGTCCCGGGCAACGACGATGCCATCCGGGCCATCCAGCTGTATGTGCAGGGGGTCTCTGCCGCCATTCTGGAAGGTAAGGCCAGTGTGGCGCATCTGGCCGCCGGTGAGGACGAATTTGTCGAAGTAGCTGAAGACAACCAAAAGTCGAAAAGCTGATTAAAGATATCTTGAGGAAAAACATATCATGGCGATTACAGCCTCTCTGGTAAAGGAACTGCGTGAACGTACCGGTTCCGGCATGATGGAGTGCAAGAAGGCGCTCGTAGAAACCGGTGGCGATATTGATGCCGCCATCGAATTGATGCGCAAATCCGGTCAGGCCAAGGCGGCGAAGAAGGCGGGTCGTATAGCGGCCGAGGGCATCGTCGCTATCAGCATAAGCGCGGACGGCGGACGGGCGGCGTTGGTCGAAGTCAATTGTGAAACGGACTTCGTCGCCAAGGACGAAAATTTCACCGCTTTCGTCGATGCGGTCGCCGACCGTACCTTGAACGGTGATGCCGAAAACACCGAAGCACTTCTGTCCGGTCCATTGCAGGAGGGCGGGGGCGAGACGGTCAACCAGGCCCGAGAGGCGCTGATCGCCAAGATCGGAGAAAACGTAAACGTGCGCCGCTTTGCCAGACTGCATGCGGCGGGCGGTAATCTTTATTCGTACAGCCACAGCGGGCGCATCGGAGTATTGGTGGGAATGCAAGGTGGCGATGCGGCCTTGGGCAAGGACATTGCCATGCACGTGGCGGCCAGCAATCCGGTGTGTGTATCCGAGGATGATGTGGCGGCGGAAGTGCTGGCAAAAGAGCGTGAAATCTTCAAGGCCCAGGCCGCGGAGAGCGGCAAACCGGACAACATCATCGAGAAGATCGTAGGGGGCCGGGTGCGTAAATATCTAGCGGAGGTTACCCTCCTCGGTCAGCCCTTCATCAAGGACCCGGATGTAGCGGTCGAAAAACTGCTGACCGCCCAAGGCGCCAAAGTAATGGGGTTCCGGCGATTCGAGGTGGGTGAGGGTATCGGGAAGAAGACCGAGAACTTTGCCGACGAGGTAATGGCTCAAGTACGCAGCGACTGATGGATCCCAGGCCATGTCCGATTTAATCTGCCGGCGTATCCTCCTCAAGTTGAGCGGTGAGGCCCTGATGGGGGAGGGTGATTACGGCGTGGACCCGGACTACCTTACGCGTCTTGCCGGCGAGGTCAGACAGATTGCAGAAACTGGGGTGCAACTGGGGCTGGTGATCGGTGGCGGCAACATCTTCCGTGGGGAAGGGCTGGCCAAGGGCGGCCTCAACCGTGTAACCGGCGACTACATGGGGATGCTGGCCACGCTTATGAATGCACTTGCCATGCAGGATGCCCTGGAGCGGCAGGGCATGCAGGTCAGGGTGATGTCGGCCTTGCGGATCAACCAGGTCTGCGAGGACTATATCCAGCGCCGGGCGATCCGCCATCTTGAGAAGGGAAGGGTGGTGATCTTCGCGGCAGGCATCGGTAACCCCTTTTTCACCACGGATTCCGCCGCCAGTCTCAGGGCAATCGAAATCGGTGCGGACCTGCTCATCAAGGCCACTAAGGTAGACGGGGTGTATTCAGCCGATCCGTTGACCACAGCCGACGCGGTTTTCTATCCCAGGCTGGATTATACTCAGGTTTTGGCCCAGAATCTTAAAGTGATGGATGCAACGGCTATCGTTTTGTGCCGGGATCAGGGTATGCCCTTGCGCATCATGAATATCAACGAGCCCGGGCCCTCATGCGACTCCTGCGCGGTGAGGATATCGGAACCCTGGTGGACAGTGGGAAAAGAGATGATTGACGATATCAAGAAAGATGCCACCACGCGAATGGGAAAAAGTGTCGAGTCCTTGGGGCACGAACTGGCCAAGGTGCGCACCGGGCGCGCCCACCCCAGCCTTCTCGACCAGGTAAAGGTGTCTTACTACGGCACCGAGGTGCCTGTTAATCAGGTTGCCAACGTCAATGTAGAAGACGCCCGCACCCTCGCCGTTACCCCCTGGGAGCAAAGCATGGTGGCGCCTGTGGACAAGGCCATACGCAACTCCGATCTCGGTCTCAATCCCAGTACCGCCGGCAATGTGATCCGTGTCCCCCTGCCGGCGCTGACCGAGGAGCGGCGCAAGGACCTGATCCGCATCGTTCGCCACGAGGCGGAGAACGCCCGAGTGGCCATCCGCAACATTCGGCGTGACGCCAACAGCGATCTGAAAAACATGGTCAAGGAGAAGATGATTTCAGAAGATGACGAGCGCCGTGGCCAGGAGATGATCCAGAAGCTCACGGACAAGTACGTAAAAGACGTTGATCAGGTGCTCGAAGAAAAAGAAAAAGACCTGATGGCGGTCTGATACGAAGCGCGTGGAAACACCGGGAAACGAACCCCAGGGGAAGATCCAGCCCCCTCGGTTGCCACGTCATATCGCGATCATAATGGACGGCAATGGACGCTGGGCCGCGCAGCGCAACCTGCCACGGCCGGTCGGGCATCGTGCCGGGGTCGAATCAGTGCGTACCATCGTGGAGGAATGCGTCAAGCAGGGGATTGCCGTGCTCACGCTGTTTGCGTTCAGCAGTGAAAACTGGCAGCGGCCGAAGACGGAAGTCGGTTTGATCATGGAACTGTTCATGACCGCACTGCAGCAGGAGGCAAAACGCCTGCATCGCAATGGAGTACAACTCAGGGTGATCGGGGACCGGAACGCTTTTTCGGAACAACTCCAGGCTCTGATCCGGAAAGTCGAGCAACTGACGGCAGATAATACCAGCCTGGTTCTTCAGATTGCCGCCAACTACGGCGGGCGTTGGGATATTACCCAGGCAGTGCGAAGCATCGCGCACAGGGTGTCCGCGGGGAAGCTCGATCCGCGGGAGATCTCTGCGCAGTCGGTTGCCACTGCGCTGTCGTTTTCCGATCTGCCGGATCCAGACCTGTTCATTCGTACCGGGGGCGAGCAGCGCCTGAGCAATTTTCTGTTGTGGCAGGCGGCCTACTCGGAATTGTATTTTACCGACCTGCTCTGGCCTGATTTCGGCGCGCAGGATCTCGCGCAGGCATTAAGGGAATTCAGCGAAAGAGAACGGCGTTTCGGGCGCACCGGTGAGCAGGTCCGCGAGGCGGATCGCTAATGCTCAGACAAAGGATTCTCACGGCACTGGTGCTGGTGCCCCTCGTAATCGGCGGCGTGTTGTTTCTGGAAACCGTCTACCTGTCCCTGGTGTTCGCCCTGATCGTGCTCTGGGGTGGCATCGAATGGGCGCGGCTGGCGGGGCTCGTATCCAGCGGCTCGCGAATCGCCTACGCGGCAACCGTCGCTGCGGGACTCTGGAGTTCGGCCATTCTGCTGCAGCAGGGACAGAGCGGGGTCTGGCTTCTGATCATTGCCGCGGGCTGGTGGATCGCGGTCGTGCTTCAGTTGCTCCGGTACCGGCCCGGGGGTGTATCAGAGCCGGGTATCAGCATGCCGGGGCTGCTGGCCGGGCTCATCACCCTGGTGCCCGCCTGGATGGCTCTGGCTTGGTTGCATGCCCGGCCCGGCGATGGCCCGGCGATGACCCTGTTTTTGCTGGTACTTATCTGGGTCGCGGACAGCGGGGCCTATTTTACCGGGCGGCGCTGGGGTAACGTAAAACTGGCGCCCCGAATCAGTCCGGGAAAAACCCGCGAAGGCGTGTACGGAGCTCTGGCCGGGGCGGCCGCGTGCGGTCTGGCCATGTCGATGCTGCAGGAATTTGGGATTCTCCATACCCTGCTGTTTGTTTTCCTATGCATCCTGACCACGGTATTTTCCGTGGTTGGGGATCTGTTCGAGAGTCTCGTCAAGCGCCGGCGCGGCGTTAAGGACTCCGGCGCGGTTTTACCGGGGCATGGGGGCATACTGGACCGGATAGACAGCCTGACCGCGGCTGCACCCATGTTTGTCTTGGGCCTCACTGCAGTGGGTTTCCCAGGATGATCGGCGTCAGCATTCTCGGTTCGACCGGTTCCATCGGTCTCAGCACCCTGGACGTTTTGCAGAGACACACCGACCGCTATCGGGTGGTGGCCCTTACCGCGAATCGGGACGTCGACGGGTTGGCCGCCCAGTGTCGGCGGTTTCGCCCGGCGCTGGCCGTGGTGGCCGATCCTGACTGCGCGGGGCAATTGAGGCGGCGTTTGGCTGCCAGCCTGCCGGATATTGAAGTGTTGTCGGGCACCCACGGGCTGGAAACCGCGGCTCGTTTGCCGGAGGTGGACTACGTCATGGCCGCCATCGTGGGCGCGGTCGGTTTGCTGCCGGCCCTCGCGGCGGTGCGATCCGGAAAGCGGCTGCTGCTCGCCAACAAAGAGGCGCTGGTCGTCTCGGGCGACCTGTTTATGCGCGAGGCGGAAAAACACGAGGCAGAGATCCTTCCCATAGACAGTGAGCATAACGCGGTTTTTCAGTGTATGCCCCCCGAATTTTCCGTCGGCCCGGAGCAACTCGGAGTGCGGCGTATCTTGTTGACTGCGTCCGGAGGTCCTTTTCTGCATACGCCGCTGGAAGCGCTCAGCAGGGTTACCCCGGAAGACGCCTGCGCCCATCCCAACTGGGAGATGGGGCGCAAGATCTCGGTCGATTCAGCGACCATGATGAACAAGGGGCTCGAAGTTATCGAAGCCTGTTGGCTCTTCAAGACCGACCCCCAACACATTCAGGTAGTGTTGCATCCCCAAAGTGTCGTCCATTCCATGGTGGAGTACACGGACGGGTCTATCCTGGCCCAATTGGGCAACCCGGACATGAGAACACCCATTGCCCACGCGCTGGCCTGGCCTGAACGGATGGAGTCCGGGGTGCAAAGCCTGGACCTGTTCGCGGTTGCCCGGCTGGATTTTCAAGCCCCTGACCTGCAGCGGTTTCCCTGCCTGGATCTGGCCTACCAGGCGTTCAGACAAGGGGGGACCGCTCCAGCTATTCTCAATGCGGCCAATGAAGTGGCGGTCGGGGCGTTTCTGGCCGGAAGATTGGGATTTACCGATATTGCGAGGACGGTTGAAACTACCCTGCAGGCTGTCGCTTCCGGGCCTGCCAACGATCTGGGGGCAATTCTCGAAACGGATGGGCGGGCACGTGCCGCAGCGGAACAAACCATCGGCGCAGTTGGTCGATAAGTCTAAGTCTACAGAAAGTAAACTATGGGTTTCTTCTTTTTCACAGCACTGGCGTTTCTGGTAGCCCTCGGCGTACTTATTACCGTCCACGAGTTCGGGCACTTCTGGGTGGCCCGTAAACTCGGGGTTAAAGTGCTCAGGTTTTCGGTCGGATTCGGTAAGCCCCTGTGGAAACGAGTTGGTAAGGTGGATGGGACCGAATACGTAGTCGCCGCAATACCGCTGGGCGGGTACGTAAAAATGCTGGATGAACGGGAGGGGCCCGTTGCCCCGTCGGAACTGGCGATGGCCTTCAACCGCCAGTCGTTGAAGGTTCGTACCGCGGTGGTCCTGGCCGGGCCCCTGTTCAATTTCCTGTTTGCTATTTTTGCCTACTGGCTGATTTTAGTGAGTGGCGACACCGGCATGCGGCCACTGATTGGGGAAGTCGAGCCCGAATCCATTGCGGCAAACGCGGGCTTTGCGGAGGGCGACGAGATACTGGCCGTGGGTGACCGTAAAACCCCCACCTGGGAGTCCGCGGTCTATGCACTTCTGGCAGAGTCGCTTGGAGACGGGGATCTGCCCGTGCGGGTGCGCGACGATCAACGCTTGGAGCGGGTGCGCTGGCTGGAAGCCCGGGAATTGGCTGACGTGGCGGAGGATGGTCAGGTCTTGGAGCGTATCGGGCTATCCCCTAAACGACCGCTGCTGTCAGCGGTTATCGGCGAGGTGATAGCCGGTGAGGCAGCGGCGCGTGCGGGGCTGCAAACAGGCGACGAGCTACTGTCTGTTGACGGTGTGCCGCTTAAAGACTGGGGAGCTTGGGTGGCCTATGTCCGGGCGCATCCGGATCAGCAAATGTCTTTGGACGTGAGGCGCGACGGGGTAGTCAAGCCGGTTCAGCTCACTACGAGCCACAGGGTCGACGAGGACGGAACCTTGATAGGACGGATCGGAGCCAGTGTCTACGTGCCAAAGCAACTGCTTGACGAATATCGCACGGAGATTCGACTGGGACCGGTGGATGCGGCCGGGGCAGCGGTAAAAAAAACCTGGGACCTTTCCGTCTTGATGCTGAAAATGCTGGGAAAAATGCTGATTGGTGAAGCTTCGATAAAAAATCTCAGCGGGCCAATTTCGATCGCTGAATCCGCGGGCCGCTCGGCAAGCTATGGCCTGGTCTATTTCCTCAAGTTTCTTGCGGTCGTCAGCATCAGCCTCGGGGTCCTGAATCTGCTGCCCGTCCCGATACTGGACGGCGGGCATCTGTTGTATTTTCTTATCGAAGCCCTAAAGGGCAGTCCCCTGTCCGAAAGTGCTCAGATCCAGGGCCAGCGTATCGGAATCCTGATTCTGTTGGGGCTGATGACCTTGGCCTTCTATGTGGATATCAGCCGCTTGCTGGGATACTCCTAGCACTGGCGCCGTTCCGGAAATGCCCCGGGGATGGGAATTTCCGGATGCCAACTGGATAATCTATACTACGCGGCTTGGAAATTTTGTTTTCTTCAGTCTTCGATTATCGGAATAACCTGCGGGATTCCGGTCGTCTTTTTGGGCGTGGGGACTGGAAAAACATAAAAAATACAAAACGATACTCTTGACGAGACGATGCGGCCGAGGAACAAACTCATTAAAAGACTGCTGCTGTCGTGGCTGCTATGTATGCCGGTTTATGGGCAGACCCCGCCCTTTGTCGTCAAGGACATCCGCGTAGAGGGGTTACAGCGGGTTTCGGCTGGCACCGTATTCAACTATCTGCCGGTAAAGATCGGGGATACGATCAGACAGGACGAAACCGGGAAGATTATTCGCGCTCTCTATAAAACCGGGTTCTTCAAAGATGTTCGCCTGCAGCGGCAAGGCGACGTTCTGATAGTGGATGTGATAGAACGGCCGGCAATTTCCGAAATCGACATCAGCGGCAATAAGGATCTTGAGACCGAGGATCTGCTGCAGGCCTTGAAGGATATAGGCCTCGCCGAAGGACGCGTGTTTAACCGTTCGCTGCTGGACAAGATCGAACAGGAACTGCGCCGTCAGTATTTCAACCAGGGTAAGTACGGCGTTAAATTGACATCCACGGTAACGCCCCTCGAACGCAACCGTGTGGCCATCTCGATCAAGATATCGGAAGGACAGGTGGCTAAGATAAAGCAAATCAATATCATCGGTAACCGGGCGTTCAGTGAGGACGAGCTTCTCGATCAATTCTCCCTCAGCACTACGGGCTTTTTGTCCTGGTTCACGAAAGACGATCAATACTCCAAGCAGATACTGGCGGGAGATCTGGAAAAACTTAGGTCCTACTATCTGGATCAGGGATTTATCAGGTTCAAGATCGAGTCAACCCAGGTGTCCATCACCCCTGACAAGCGCGACATCTATGTCACTGTCGTCGTTTATGAAGGGGATGTCTATACAATCAGCGACATCAAACTGGCAGGTAAGATGGTGGTGCCGGAAGAGGACATCTTTCCGCTGATCCACCTGCGCCGCGGTGAAGAATTCTCCCGCAAGCAATCCATCGAGAGTTCGGATCGCATCAGCAAGCTTCTCGGCAACCGCGGGTACGCCTTCGCAAATGTCAACAGCATCCCTGAAATAGATGAGGAAAAACAACAGGTTGCAGTAACTTTTTTCATGGATCCAGGCAAGCGCGTCTATGTGCGGCGGGTCAATATGCAGGGAAATACGAGAACCCGGGATGAGGTCATGCGACGGGAAATGCGCCAGCTGGAGTCGGGATGGTTTTCCGCCGAACAGGTGAAGCTTTCCCGGGAGCGACTCCAGCGGTTGGGTTACTTCGAGGAAGTCACGATCGAGACGCCGGCTGTCCCGGGCTCGACGGATCAGGTCGATGTGAACGTCAAGGTCACGGAAAAGCCCTCTGGAAGCCTCACGGCGGGCGTCGGGTATTCGCAGTCAAACGGGATCACCTTCAATACCAGCGTGACCCAGGACAATTTTCTGGGGACCGGAAAACGGCTCAGTTTCGCATTCAATACCAGCACGGCAAACAGGGAATATCGGCTTGCCTACATGAATCCCTATTGGACGATCAATGGGGTCAGTCGGGGTTTCAATCTAAGTTACACCCAAACCGATTTCGATGATCTGGACAGCGCCGACTATTCCACCGATACCGGGCGGGCGGGGGTTAATTTCGGCGTGCCCATCGGTGAGTTCGATCATATCGGATTCACGGGCGACTATGAGCATACCAAGTTATCTCTGGGAAATAGGGTACCGATAGAAAGCGCGGTCGCTAAATTCGTCGC
>JAUXGQ010000323.1 GCA_030621975.1 Gammaproteobacteria bacterium
GGAAATTACGCACCATGTTGCCATGCAGGCCGTCATTGAAACTCCATAGAAGCACCAATGCGGCCAGACCTGTACCGAGTGCGGAAACGGCTAACAGGGTGCGGCGCGGGTTCTGCGTCAGATTACTGAGTGCAAGGGCCAGGATAACCGGATTCAAGATTACTTCTTCCCTGTTTTACCCGTGTTAAACACGAACAGTTGCTTTTCGATATCGACGTCGAACCGGACGTCTTCGATGTTGATCTCCGTGTACTGATTCGGTTTGTCGCTCGGTTGCATCGTCATGCGGGTAGGTACGGTTCTATTGCCGAACTTTTTCGGTTCCGAGAAGCGCATACTTCGCACGAGCTTGCCGGCGGAGTCGTAGAACTCAAGCTGTAAAGGCAAACCGTCGGATTGCAGGTGGTAGCGCAGCTTTCCCCATGCGACCGGGGCGTCGGGTTTGGGGACAGACTCGATAACGATCCGGTCTTCGGTATCGTCGCGTGTCCTGGACAGGATGCGATGCGTGTAATCACCAATCAGGGAATCGGATTCGATCAGGTCCTGATTGTTGAAATCCGAGCCCATCCAGGGATCATGCATCATGGCGGGCGAGATCGCGATTGCCCTGCGCAGTTTGGGAAGATACATGGAAAGCCGTTTATCGGACTTGAGGAAAACCGTGCCCTTGATCTTTCTGGGACTTAAAATCTCGATGCGAAACTGCTCGTTGACGTAGTCGTCATGGCTGCGGAACACCAAGGTTCTGTTCCAGTCGCGGCGCACGATTTTAACCTGATATTCGGTGATTGTTCCTGCGGAGCGCAAAAGCGTTTCGTTCTTGCGCAACAACTCGATGGCCTCGGGATCGCTCTTGCCGGCCAAGACGAGTAGGGGGACGAAGAGCAGCGGCAAAAAAATGTAGCCTATGCGTAACTGTCGGTTTTTCATGTCTAATCTCACATTGGGGCGAGATCTGGAAGGCCTCGCCCAAGACTGCGCCAAAATTAAAATTAAGCATAACAGAAAATACTAATATAGCAACCCTGTTGTTGCGCTTGGGTTCGGAGGCGAATTTCACTCATTGCCGACTCGCGTCTTTCCAGTGAGCGGCAGCTACTCTCTGGGTTCCCCGGGGTTGTATTCCTTCGAAAATCCGGGCGACAATCGGTATGAAAAAAGGGAGGTAAAGCTCATGCGCTTTTCTGAAACAATATTGGGGGTTGTTCTGGTGATCGCCGCGCTGCCGGCAATGGGCGAATGGCAGATCGTCGAAGACGATTTTCTTTACGTGGGACAGAACGGATGAATCCCGGTAAGATTCACGGGACAACTAACCAATAAGAGGGGACCCGTAAAGATGAAGAGCACCTTGGCCTTTATGATGGCGTTTATCGTTTGTAACGCCATGGCCGACGACACAATAACGGTCTTCCAGTTAGACGGCTCAATACATTGCCAGGCGGCAGACAGGGTCCCACTGGAACGAGGGAAGCAGGAGCTTAAGGACGCGGGCGTTGAAGTGGTTTCTGCCAGATCCGAGGTCGTCCCCTATGAGTTGCCCGGCCACTGTGGCACGCCCACCGGAAACGCCAACCTGTTGGTCGTGCGCCGCGCAGATTGGGAGCGGTTGCGCAAGACCCGACCGAACGCGTTGGGATACGGCGTCTGGGTCTTCGAGCAGCCGACGGTGGAGGTATTCAGATATGACGGCAGCCTGCAATGCGACCGTGGCAAGGAGATTCCCCTCAGCCGCATGGCCGAGGAGCTTAAAGCGAACGGGATCGAGGTCAAAGCAAGTCGGAAAGGACAGGATGGACTGGCACATATCTCGGTCTGTGGGGCTTCCACCGGTAACCTGAATGTCTACACCATCGGTAAGGCGTCCCTGTCCAAGGCTCAAGAGCTCGGATTCAAGTTACTGATCTCCCGCGCGATGACGTCCGAGATCGGGGGAGGGGCGCCTGCACGTCGCGGGGGTCCGCAGGCGCGGGTTTTGCCGCGGACCGTCGGTTCGGGAGCGGCACCGATCCCTCGGCTTTGGTGAGAGTAACTAAAGCGGGCTAATGTTATCGCTACTCGTCTGCGTGCCCTTCGTGGGCGCGCTGATCGTCGCATCCCTGGCCTCGCGGTTGCGTGTCCAGCCCGCCTGGGTGGCCGGGCTGACCGCGCTCTTGGGGCTTGTCCTGGTGATCGTCCAGGGGATACCCGTGTACGACGGCGAGGTACTGCTGGATCGCCGCGCATGGATCCCGGAGATCGGTCTGTCACTGGCGTTCCGCCTCGACGGGCTCGGTCTTCTCTTTGCCCAGCTCATCCTCGGCATCGGCCTGCTGGTCGTGGTCTACGCGCGCTACTACCTCTCCGGGGCCGAGGCCGGACCGCGTTTCTACGCCTTCCTGCTGCTGTTCATGGGCGCCATGCTGGGACTGGTGCTCTCGGAGAACCTTCTCCTGATGCTGGTGTTCTGGGAACTGACCAGCCTCGCGTCCTTTCTGCTGATCGGCTTCCGGCGCGAGAACGCGGACGCGCGCCAGGGCGCCCGGCTTGCGCTCCTGGTCACCGGTGGCGGTGGCCTGGCGCTGTTCGCCGCGGTGATCCTGATGGGGCAGGTGGTCGGCAGCTATGAGCTCACGGAGGTACTCGCAAGCGATCAAGTATTGAAAAATCATCCACTCTATCCCGTCATTCTCGTGCTGTTCCTGCTCGGGGTGGGCACCAAATCGGCCCAGTTTCCTTTTCACTTCTGGCTGCCGAACGCCATGGCGGCCCCCACACCGGTGAGCGCTTATCTGCACTCCGCGACCATGGTCAAGGCGGGCATCTTCCTGCTTGGAAGATTCTTCCCGGTACTCTCGGGCACTGATCTTTGGTTCTATATGGTGAGCGGAATGGGCCTGTCGACCCTGTTGCTGGGCGCCTACCTGGCGCTGTTCCAGCATGATCTCAAGGGTCTGCTCGCCTACTCCACCATCAGCCATCTGGGTCTGATCACGCTGTTGTTCGGTCTGGGCACGCCGCTCGGGGAGACCGCCGCCATCTTCCACATCATCAACCATGCGATCTTCAAGGCATCCCTGTTCATGGCCGCCGGGATCATCGAGCATGAGACCGGGACCCGTGACATGCGCAGGATCAACGGCCTGTTCAAGCACATGCCGTACACCGCGGCGCTGGCGATGGTGGCCGCCGCGGCGATGGCCGGTGTGCCATTGCTCAACGGTTTCCTTTCCAAGGAGATGTTCTTCGGAGAGACCCTTCAGCTCAGGTGGTTGGGCGAGGCGGAGTGGCACTGGGTGTTTCCCTGGGCGGCGACCCTTGCGGGGGTCTTCGCGGTGGCCTACTCCCTGCGTTTCATCCACGACGTCTTCTTCAACGGTGAGCCCCACGACCTGCCGAAGTCGCCCCATGAGCCGCCGCGCTGGATGAAGGTGCCGGTGGAGATCCTGGTGGTGCTGTGCATAGGTGTCGGCACCCTTCCCGGCCTCACCGTGCGGCCCCTGCTGGAAGCGGCGGCCAGCGCCGTGCTGCAGATGCCCCTGCCGGACTTCAGCCTGAGCATCTGGCACGGCTTCACGACACCGTTCATCATGAGCCTGGTCGCCCTGGGGGGCGGTGTGGCCCTGTACAGCGCTCGCCGGTGGGTGTTCGCCGCCCACGAGCGGTTTCCCCTCACCCTGAGCGGCAAGGCCCTGGCCGAGGGATTCGTCGAGCTCCTGTTCCGCCTCGGGCGCCGGCTCGATCGTGCCCTGGACAACCGCAGCCTGCGCCGCTACAGCTTTTTGCTGGTGTTGAGCGCGGTAGCCGTGGCCGCGGTCGGCCTCTGGGGCGCACCCCTCGTTGGCAGCGGTCCGCGTACACCCCTCGACCTTGGTGCACTGCTGGGTGGTGTACTGCTCGGGGCCGGCGCGCTGGCCACCGCGATCA
>JAUXGQ010000479.1 GCA_030621975.1 Gammaproteobacteria bacterium
AGAAAGACATCTTTCAGACGGGACAGAAGCTGGGTCTGGCCTGGGGCTATCTTGCCGGCGCGCAGGACGTCATGGATTCGCCCCAAACCAAAGCGCGTGAGTTCTTTGGCGAGGTGGATCATCCCGATGCAGGAAAGCTGCCGATGATCGGGGCACCGTTTCGCCCTGCCAGGACACCATGGAAGCAGGAACGCGCGCCGCGTCTGGGCGAGCATACCGGGGAGGTACTATCCGCGTGGCTGGGTTCGGCCGACGACGATACCGAAAAGCAGCCCCGGGAGGTGAAACTGTGATGGGACTGAATGGCAACCAACCCCTGGAAGGAATCCGTATTGTGGATCTGACCCACGATTGGGCCGGGCCTCACGCGGTTCGATTGATGGCCGATTACGGAGCGGAGGATATCAAGATCGAATACCACGCCAGGCTCGACGGCATGCGGGGTGCCTATCTGGACAAGATCAACGACCATCCTCGATGGTGGCAGATTAACCGTAACAAGCAGTCGATTTCCCTGGACTTGCGCAATCCCGAACAACTGCAGGCTTTCAGGGATCTGGTGCGGGTATCGGACATGGTGGTGGAGAATTCGCGTCCCGGAGTGCTTGAACGTCTGGGCATCGGCTACGATGACTTATGCAGGATCCGAGCGGATATCATTATGGTTTCGATGTCCGCGTATGGCGCTAGCGGGCCCGAATCGTCTTACGCCGGCTACGGTGGTGCGATCGAGGCGTTGAGCGGTGTCCAGGCACTGACGGCCTATGATCGCGATGGAGACCCGATGCGCGTACGCGAAGTGGATGTGACTAACGGCATCATGGGTGCCTGTGCGATCATGACGGCGCTTATGCACCGCCAGCAGAGCGGTGAGGGCCAATGGGTCGACCTGTCAGAGCGGGAGACGTCTTCCTGGCTGATCGGAGAGCACCTGCTGGAATATGCCGCCAACGGCGAGCAGACGCTTCCACTGGGTAACCGCCACCCGGTATATGCGCCGCAAGGTTGCTACCGCTGTGAAGGTGAAGACCGCTGGATGGTCCTTACCATCCGCTCGGATGATGAGTGGGCTGTCTTCTGTGACGCTACCGACCTTTCAGTCGAGGGAAAAGATGCACGCTTTGCCACGGCTGAAGGGCGCAGGGAGCACCATGACGAGATTGATCGCCTGATCGGTAACTGGACCGCGAAACGTTCACCGCGGGCCGCCATGCAGCAGCTGCAGGCCGCGGGCCTCGCGGCGGGAATGGTCGCAAATACTGAAGATATCAGCGCGGACGGGCATCTGCTGGCGAGGGAGTGGTTTCAGTTTCATCATGTGCCTGATGGCAAGCGCTTTCCGGGATTTCCGTTTCGATTTGCCCGGGGTGGTGGCGAATTCAAGCTGCGCGGTCCGGATCTGGACGCTGAAAACGAGGCGATATTGTGTGAACAGCTGGGGATGCCGCGCGAAGTGCTGACGGCGATTGCGAATCAGAAGATCGGAACTGCGTTTGATACGGAGTAAAGGAAAAGGTTGCCGGTTTCCACTGCCTGCAACCATTGGGTAGCAATGTGATTGACACTGTAATATCGGGTTAGACAGGGTGTGTTATAGAGAATTGATAAGGGAGACGGTAGCCAGTCACAGGCTAGAAAAATGATCCGGCATTGTGGTTGTTAATGCCGGGTCACAGAATAGTGATTGACCAATTTGGTCGGAGGTCGTAGTGATGACTCATATTAATATAATAAATCTAATAGTTCGTTCAGTTTCAGCAGGCCGGCGCCTGCTATCGCTCCCGGTACTCGCGTTCCTCCCGTTTGTTTGTGTCCAGATGGCTCAGGCGGATACGGTGTTCAAGCCAGGCGAAACTTTTAAGGAAAGTGCAGGACCCTGGAACGTAGTAGTTGCGGATTTCGTTCGCGATGGCTTGCCAGATGCCGCATTCGTTAATTTCTTCGATAACAGCGTTTCCATCGCCATAGGATTCGGTAACGGGAAGTTCAAGGATATCGGCAAGGTCGGCGTGGGCGGGAATCCCACCTCAGTCATTAGCGGAGACTGGAATCTGGATGGCCGCCCCGATCTGGCAGTGACCAACTTCAGTAACGATTCGGTATCGGTACTGCTCGGTGCGGCGCAAGGCACTTTCGTAAAGGCCCCACGGGTAGCGACCGGCTACGGACCGACCGCACTGGTAAGCGGTGACTGGAACGACGACGGCAAGCCCGACCTGGCGGTATCGAACCGAAATGGCGATGATGTAACGATTCTTCTGGGAGACGGAAGCGGAGGCTTCGCATTCGGCTCTACTACGGGAGTCGGGTCTTTTCCGGCCGCAATCGTAAAAGGAGATTGGGACCGCGACGGTATTCAGGACCTGGCTGTAGTCAATCACTTTGGCCACAACGTTTCAATTTTGCTCGGCCAGAGCGACGGTAGTTTCCTGTTTTCCGGCGATGTTGCGGTGGGAAGGTTCCCGGGGGCGATGGTCAGTGGCGACTGGAACCGGGATGGCATAGTGGATCTTGCCGTAGCAAATTCCCGTGACGATGATCTCTCGATCCTGCTGAGCGCGGGCGATGGAAGCTTCACAGAAGCTGCGCGCGTGCCGACGGGTGATGCACCGGCTGAACTTACAGTGGGAGACTGGAACCGCGATGGCATAGCAGACCTCGCTGCTACGAATCGTGACGACAACAGCATGTCGGTATACGAAGGGACGGGTGACGGCAGTTTTGTTGAGGTCAAAGTGATTCCTGTGGGTTCGTCACCGAACGGTATAGCCTCGGAGAACTGGAACCGCGATGGCAGTGCCGACCTGCTGGTGGCAAATTTCCTGGGTAAAAACTTTACTTCTTTTTTGAATGCCACACCGGGTATAAGTACACCGCTTGCCAGTTTTGCT
>JAUXGQ010000399.1 GCA_030621975.1 Gammaproteobacteria bacterium
GGGACGCTTTCCGACTCCAGCCCGAGGCCCCTGAGAAACCGCTCCGCGGCCAGGAACGGGTTGCGCCGCGCCTGTGCCGATACGCCGACTCGGATCTCCCGATAGTGGCGTTCGTGGTTGGCGACGAACCAGTAGACACCCCAACCCACCAGGCCCATGAGCAACACCGCGACGGCGATGCCGACCCGTTTATTGTTCATCGGCCCCTCCGTAGATCCTTTGCCACTCACGGCAAATTTGCTCCAGCTCCCGCTCGACGGGCGTTGCATGACCGTAGGCCAGGTCGAGCCAGAGGCCGGTGAGTCGCCGGAACAGCCCCGCCTCCAGGTCGGGCCGGGATGCGGCCACCAGGCGCATACACTCGCCTTCGGTCGCGCTCTCCGGGATCTCCAGGTGTTCCTGGTGTACGAACCTGGCCAGGGCCCCACGATAGAGCAGGCTCAACGCGGCCCGCGGCCCAGCCTCTGCGAGCAGCCGCAACGCCTCCCCCACGATGTCCCGGGGGAGACTATCCGGACTGACCTCGAGCCCGAACAGCGTGACCGGCGCCGCAGTCCGTTGGCGCCTGCCCAACGCCGGGCGGTACGCCAGCCATCCCCGGTTGCTGGCCAGCCAGTAAACAACATAAGCGACCAGCAGACCGGCCGTCAGCCACATCAGCACCTCGCCCACGGACGCAATGCCCTTGGTGAACCCCCCGAGCAATTCAAACAGGGTCTCCCACCATCCGGAATCCGCATCCTCATCCACCTCGCCCGTGAAGGTCCAGTAACTGACCTGCTCCGTCCTGCCGAAGTCCTCGTGGGAAAGCACCTCGTCGATGGTCTGACGGGCCTGCTCCCTGTCAATCCCCGCAGCCCGGGCTGGCTGGTCCAGCGACACCGCCAGGACCAGGCAAAGCCCCACGGCAAGACTCGCCGCCAACCCCGCGAACGGCCGCTTGCCCGGCTTGGTGCGGGCCGCGAGGCGGCGAAAGCTCAATTCGATGTCCCAGGCCTCCAACTCGGTGCGCCGCGTCAGGTAGAGGGCAAAACCCCCAGCGACGTAGAAAGGGGCGATCAGGGACATGGCCAGCAGGTCCACCATTTGACCCAGCCACTCCTCCAGCGAACCGGGCGTCAAAAACAGGCCTTCCAGATCGATCCAGCGCAACTCCTCGGGCAGCAGGACGACCATGAGTAGTAGAAAGGACATCTCCAACACCACCTCGAAGTGAAGGCCGACGACGGTCAACCAGGTGCCCGTCTGCTTGCGCCAACCGAGAACCCGGATGCGCTCCTTGCGCGGCCTGCCCCGTAGTCGTTCCAGCAGCCCGACCGGCATGTAAAACGAACGGCTGGTGCTGAACCGGCGCCAGGTGAGATTGCCCAGCAGTTGCGGTCGAACGATGGAGAACCAGCGGCGCGCCACACTCCGCAGGGCAGGCCTGTCATCGAACAGCGCCCGGCTCATCCAGAACAGCAGAGCCGGTTCGTAGAGGGGCTTGAACCACCAGATCAGGACCAGCACCAGCCAGGACCACCCGGAAAAGAGCAACAGCGTCAATCCATAGACCGGCAATGCGGTCATCCACCAGAGCAGCCACAGCGGCAGAAACCAGTGACGGGCCATGGCGAAGCCCAGGTCGATGCCCTCCCATGCCGTGCGGGGCCTCAGTACTACGCTGATCTTATCGAGATCCACGCCCCACCCCGCCCGCTGCAAGATAGCCCATCACGAACAGCCACAAGACCCCGGCCACGCCGTACTTCACTGCATTGGACATTTCGCTGGATGACCAGAATGCCTCCACGAAGGCCGCTCCCACCAGCATCAGAGCCGCCCCCATCACCAATCTCAAAGCACCGGACGCGGCATCTTTCAGTGCCTCGGAACGCGTCAATTGGCCGGGCGCCAGGAGCGCATGACCCAGCATCAGGCCGGCCGCGCCGCAGATCACGATGGCGGTCAGCTCCAGGGCGCCGTGGCCGCTCACGAAGGGCCAGAAGGTCTCCTGATAGCCGATGCGGCTCAGGTGCCCCGCCACCGAACCGAGCACGAGCCCATTGAATACGAGAAAAAATACGCTGCCGATACCGAGCAGAACGCCGCCCGCAAAGGTCCGGAAGCCAACGCCGATATTGTTGGAGATATAGAATCCGAACATGACGAAATCACTTTCGGATCCACGTTCCAGCTCCCGACCCGGCCTGCGGTTGGCGGGGTCGTACATGCTCTCCATCTCCGCCACCTGCTGTTCGTCCAGGATGCTGTAGATCAACTCAGGATCCGCGTAGCAATAGCCCCCTGCCAGCAGGGCCGGAAGCAGGAACAGAGCCACCGCAAACCAGAAATAGCGGGCGTGTTCCCGCACCGCAAGGGGAAACCCGGACCCGATAAAGGCGAGACTGCGCCACAACCAGGCCCCGCGCCTGCGGTACAGTCGGCGATGGCCGCGCAGCACGAGATCGTGCAACTGGGCCACCAGGGCGGGACTGTATCTTCGGCTCCGGGCCAGGGCATAATGACTGCAGACCTGACGATAAAGCCAGGGCAATCGGCCCATGGCGGTCTTGTCGAGACTGCGTTTATATCGGGGTTTCTGAAGCTCGTCGAGCAACGCCTGCAGCTGTTCCCAGAGCGGCCCGTTGTGGGCCTCGAAGGCCTGCTGTCGCATCCTTGTCAGCGCCTCCCGGAGAGCCAGTTCGCATAGGCGTAGAGCGTCTTCACCGCCTGCTGTCCCGTCTTGCCGGTCAGTTTAGCGAGGATATCGGCGAGTTCGATGCCGCGATCCCGGGAGAGCAGGTTGCTGCGCTCGGCAAACTCCAACAGGCTGCGTTGATCGTCCACCGTCAGCTCGGCCGGGGGCGGTTCAGCGGCGGCGTCCGGAAGCTCGCCCCGCTGCAGCGGTTGCTCACGGTATACCACCAGCGTACCCGCAGCCAGATCCCCAAGCCTCTTGAAGTCCTTGTTCGCCAGCATGGTGAGCAGCCCGAAACCGTAGAGCACGGGCAGGAAATCGGCGGCCCGGACCAGATTGCGAACCAGGGACGAAGGCCAGGAGACAGGCGTTCCGTTGTCGTGGATCACCCAGATCCCCATCATTTGCTTACCCGGAGTGGCCCCTGAATTAACCTCGAACAACACGGGATAGAACCACTCGATGAGGAAAATGCCGATCAATATGAAGGCAATGCCCACACCACCTAAAAAGGCGAAGACAATGGAGATTGCGATATAAAGCACCGCCCGGATGGCGGCGTCAATCGCCCAGGCGCAGGCTCGCACCACCGGGCCCGCCGTCTTTATCTCTAAAAGAATCCCTTCGGGCGTCTCGTAGGCGTGGGAGGTGTCAAGCGGCTTCGGCGTAATAGATGTCCTTGTAGGCCACGAAAATCGACGCGGTAACCATGGGTAGTACGATCAATAATCCCAACAAAAATGGAATACTGCCC
>JAUXGQ010000335.1 GCA_030621975.1 Gammaproteobacteria bacterium
GCACTACGGATACGATCGGCAACCCTGGCGGCGGCCGAGGGATTGTCCATGGCGATGAAGCGCCGGACTTGAATCAAATCATTGATGGCGTCGTCCTGCCATCTTATTTGCATTCCGGTGCATCTCCTTCCTCATCAGCACCCCAGCCAGCCAGCCAGTGGTCGACGGCATCATGGCTGGCATATCTTGCCGTTCCGCTATCTGCTTTTTCTACAGCGGCTTGCACCGCCTGCGCCTGCCATTCCTCTTGGGCGAGGTAGCGGCGCAGGGCGTCTAGAGCCAGGAATGAACGGCTCCGGCCAGTGGTTTCCGCCAGTTTTTCCAGTTGCTCACCGATCTCTTCGGGTACACGTATACTTAGAGTTGCCATTGGAGAATGCCTCTTTGTATGCAATGTTTACATTGTAGTGCAGATAGTTGTTTTCTGCATCTGATGGATTTTTCCGCGAGGAACAGCGTATCCGGTCGGGCAGCGTTAAATCCCTCACCAATCTGCCCGAAAGTATTAAGGTCTTTTGTAGCCAGCCTCCCGCTGATTCCGTATCGCGAGCACGAATACGGTGTCGATTTCGGGAACGTGACGGTACAGAGCGACATATCCCCGGGATTGACGCCCGATGATCAGTTCTCTCATATCCGCTCGCGCCGGGCGGCCAATCAACGGATTGTGTTCCAGCACGGAGATCCCCTGAAGGATTTCCTCGATCCGAGAGGGTGCATCAGTAACTTCGTACCGATACAGATGTTCCAGTATGCGATCGAAATCTTCGCCAATCTCGGGAGCAAGTTCGACACGAGACATCCGGCCGGCCGATTGCTCAGCGAGCCAGCTTTCTGGCTTTAGGCCGAGACGTCTTCCTGCCTGCGAGTCGATTCTCGAGGTAAGTTCGCATCTTGCTCCACGGAATGGTCATCCCCGAGGTGACAATCTCCGCGTAACGTCGCTCTGCGGTATCGTGAAAGTCGTTGCGACGCTCCTCCTCATCCACTCTCTCAGCAATGGCATCAAGGATGAAGGCATGGGATGTCGTGCCTGCACGCTCCGCCGCGTGCGCGATACGGTCCTTTAGGTCTTCCGGTAAGCGGATGGTAGTCGTAGGCATGTTTCGCCCTTTTGCAATGAACACCTAACAAAAATGTAGCACATTAGTGCTACATCATGCCACTCTCTCGATGCGTGTCCCTGACGAATTGTTACTCAAGCCGCTGCGGGAAGCTGATAGAGCCCTCGACAGTGACTCTGCCAACGGAAGTTATTCACCGTGATTGGCAATTGGGGAGCGCCTCCAGCAACTTAAGTCGGAGTGTCACCATCGAGTGAGCTATGGGTTCGCTGATGGTTGTAATAGAAATGCTCGCAGTTTTTAGCAATTAATGGGAAACGCACAAATATCGCTTGGGGCTGGTGGAATCCCACGTCCCTTGTGTTGGTATTTGCGACACAAAGCTGTTTTTCTAACCTTCTGATTAACCGAACAATCGCAGTAGGCGTGTCGAATACCTGTCTGTATTTGCTACATCCTTTCCGCGGCTGGTGTCGGGGAATATAGAAATAAATTCGGTTATTCAATGGGATGTGCGTTCTGGCGCAGTAATTGCAGATTTATATTCGGACTTCAGAGGAACGCGGCCAGATTGGCTAAGACGCCCCAACTGTAGGCTGGGGCCCGCGTGATCGAAGCCAGACGTACATAAAGTGTAGTGGGGTTTTTCCGGGCGCACAGCCGATCCCTGTTGCTTAGACTAGATCCCTTCTCCCCGGCGGTAAGGAGGGGCTTGAGAGCCTGGAAATCAGGGCCCTGGAGACACCAGGGCCCTTTTTTTTGTCGTGTGCAGGTTCTTGGGCCGCGTAGCCCCCCCCCTCATGTCGGTTTCAGCATATTGCTCGTGGTGTTACTTGCACCGTCCGGCAGTGCAGCCTTTTTCCATACCCACGCCATCGGCCAGATTTTGAGTCGAATTTTCGTGGTTACGACATCCCTGTCGCACGCGTGTTACCAGGCGGACCTGGAAACAACGCCGATGCCGGTTAGAAGGAGAAGGCGGAAAATAGTGACGAAATCGATACCAGTACAAAGCTGAGGCTGGGGTATAATCGGTCAGAACCAACCGGGGGAACCAGCACTGATGCTTTCTTTTTCCATTTGGCGCGAAGTGTTCCGTATCCCCTGGGTGCGCCGGAACAGCGAGGCGGTCCGGCTGCTCAGCGACGTCTTCTACCTCCTGGTGGCCCTGTACCGCACCCGACGCCTGCAGGAGTTCAGTCAGCTTCGGTGCGTCTTTTTCGAGATGCTCGATTCCTTCGCCCAGCACGGACGATCCGATGCCAAGGGTACCGTGGACGAGCTCTTGAAGATTTCGTGGTTTCGGGTGCATCAACGAGATCTCTACCGCTTGATCGCAGCCTACAATCGAGTAATCGAGGGTATGGGTCAGGACGGGCAGAACTGCCTGTCAGTCGAGACGCAAAAGAGAATCAATCAGGATGCGGAAGATTTTGTTCTGGCGCTGAAGAAGCTGGCGCATTATGACGAGCAGGATGAAGTACGAATCAACGCCCTCGTGCAGCAGCCCGAACTCATGGACGTGATGGTCAGAGAGATCTTTGCGGCCTTGCGCTGACCGGGCTCCGTTTCAGAAACGGTGCAGTTGAAGCAAAGCTTCGGGCACCAAATGCTAAACTCGGGGTTCCGATGAACGCCGGGTTTTCGCGGGGGGGCGGTTTTTAGATGCCGGATCTGGTATTGTTTGGCAGGTATTCTTGATTTCCTATTTTTGCTGGCATCAGGCGCGAGGAACCGGTTATGACGAACCCTCACATCGGTACAGAAATCGATTCATTCAATTTCAGGGAACTGCTCAGGTCTTACGATTTCTCGGATGAATTCCTGGCCAATAGTGAAATCGAAACATTGCTCGATGCTGTGGTGATCGAAGCTCTGACACTCATGAGAGAACGAAACTACATTGATGAAAAGTACATTTTCGGAAGCAAGGGAAACGGCGAAATATCCGTAAGGGATACTACGCTGGCCGACGATATCCCTACTGATTGATCCGCAGCTTTACTCGATTATGAAGAAGCAGAGAAGAATCCTGGCAGGCGGCCTCATTGTCCTGGGCGCGGTGCTGATGTTGTTCGCAACCGAGAACATGGGCGGACTCGTGCTGATCGCCCTGGGCGTTACCGTGGAAATCATAGGCATCGCACTGGAGAGAAAGGGCTAGCCCGGGCTATTCAATAGTTCCCGGAGCCTTGCTGTCGCCAGATCGTAGATTCCCGGGCGTTTTTCTTCCCGCGGTCCGGCTACGTTCAATACCCTTATGCCTTCCCGTTCAATCCAATCGGCGATGTCATCCAAATCCAACCGTCCCCCAAGATCAACCACCAGATAAGGGTTGGACAGCTTTTTTGCCACCTCGACAGTATAGGCGGTTCCGCTTTCCAAAGGCCCTTGATTGAGAATAAGGGTTCCGTCGGAGTCCCTGACGTTGAGTGCAGTGCGTTCGCTGTATGCCGTAGTGCCGGATTCCGTCAGCGGATACTTTCCGGGTATGACTCCATCCACTGCTCTGCGGCCTTTCGGGCACCAACCGCCACAGGGAATGCCCAAGTCCAGGGCGACATCGAGTGCCGCCCGGTCGACGCCGGTTTGTCCGCCGGAAACGATCTTAGCAATCATTTTCGAGATGTCTTTCGAAGGGCAATAGGGCGCAGCAGTAGAAGGGTGGTGTGAATTCCAGGCCGGCCGTCATTTCTTGAACAATTCTTCAAGACGTTGTTTTGCGATTTCTTCCTCCGAGAGCGGC
>JAUXGQ010000123.1 GCA_030621975.1 Gammaproteobacteria bacterium
CAGAGTGAGCGCTTCCTGGTCCCAGGGGTGCCAGTCTACGGGATTGCTGGCATGTTGTTGGAGATAAGGGCTACTGGCGTTCCTGAGACGGTTGGCGCCGGGTCGATGGGGGGTCATGGCCGCTCCGTATACTTGATGAGATTAGTCAAGTATACCCTGTGGGCTGCGTGATTACAGCCCACAGGTTGCGGGCGTCGAGGGGGTGTTTAACCTAAAGGCGGCAGTTGGACGGGGGTACAGCGGCTTGGCTGGCAAGGCGCAGCGGGCAACTGCCGTTATTAGGTTTAAAAACCCACCGTGCGCAGCGGTAATGCGGATCCGTGCACGGTGGGCCACAGCGCAAGCTGTGTGTATTGGGGCGGGCTACCTGAAAAGCAATCGGCTCAATAGCTGACCGTGCACCTGGTTCAACCAGTTGGACGCAACTGGATCAGGTTGAAGATCTCCTGGCGTATCCGGGACCGTACCGGTTCAGAAAGTTGCGACCAGGCGGCAGCCACTTCCGCGGCTTCAGCGTCAAGAGGGGCGCCTGAGGCGTCACCGAACATTAGCCAGGCTGGATTAACTTCCAGCACGTTAGCGATATCGTCTATCTTTCGGGGACGCAGGCTTTTACCGTTTTCGATCTTCTGGATCACAGCCTGGTTGGTGCCGGCTCTCCGCGCAAGTTGTTCCTGAGTCCAGCCCTTGGTCAGTCGGCGGTTGCGAACCCGGGCGCCCAGCGTGTCTGTGTTCATATGGTTGAGATTGTGTATGGTCATGGTCATCAATCCTGCAATATTTGGTCTGCAGTGATCGTAACGGCCAGCCTGCGGGAAACTTGACGTTTTAAAGAAATTTGACGCACAATCCCCCCGGAATTTCATTCGGGCGTGTTACCATAGCGCCCCATGCTGACCTATCCGGACATAGACCCCGTTGCCGTTGCCATAGGACCGCTCAAGGTTCATTGGTACGGGCTGATGTACCTGGTTGGTTTTGCAGGCGGCTGGTGGCTTGGGCGAACCAGGGCGCGGCGGCCGAACTCCGGCTGGACTCCACAACAGGTCGACGATCTACTCTTTTATATAGTGTTGGGTGTGGTGTTGGGGGGGCGTCTGGGCTACGTCCTGTTCTATTCGTTTCCCCAGTTCATTGAACACCCGCTAACGCTGTTCCGGATCTGGGAAGGCGGCATGTCGTTCCATGGGGGGCTGCTCGGCGTACTGGTCGCCATGTGGATATATGGACGCAGGGGAGGGCGCAGTTTTTTTCAGCTTACCGATTTTATTGCGCCGCTCGTGACCATTGGCCTTGGGGCGGGGCGGATCGGGAACTTTATCAACGGTGAGCTCTGGGGCAAGGTGACCGGTCTGCCCTGGGGCATGCAGTTGCCCTGCCGCTGGTATCCAGGATACTGCGAAGGCCTTGCGGAGGCGAAGTTGAGCCCGCCGGTGCATCCTTCACAACTGTATGAAGCGCTGTTGGAAGGCCTGGTGCTTTTTCTCATCCTCTGGATCTATGCCAGCAGACCCCGACCTACGATGGCGGTTTCCGGTCTGTTTCTGATCTGCTATGGCATTTTTCGCTTCGGGGTGGAATTGGTGCGCCTGCCCGATGCCCACCTGGGTTATCTGACGCTGGGTTGGGTCACCATGGGTCAGGTTCTCAGCCTGCCCATGATCATAGCCGGCGCGATATTGTTCTGGCTTGCCCATCGTAACCTGAAACAGGCGGCTTGATATGCGCCAGTATCTGGATCTCATGCACTATGTACGCGACAAGGGGGTGCGCAAGGAAGATCGTACCGGCACCGGCACGCTCAGCGTATTTGGATACCAGATGCGTTTTGACCTGGCCGACGGTTTCCCCGTCGTAACGACCAAGAAGCTGCATCTGCGCTCGATTATTTATGAGCTGCTTTGGTTTCTTCAAGGTGATACCAACATCCGTTATCTGCATGAAAATGGTGTCACGATCTGGGACGAATGGGCCGACGAAAACGGTGAACTAGGCCCCGTTTATGGTTCACAGTGGCGGTCCTGGCCGGCGGCCGACGGCCGTCGAATCGATCAGATCGGTCAACTGGTCGAACAGGTCCGGCGCAACCCGGATTCACGCCGCCTGATCGTCAGCGCCTGGAATCCGTCAGATATCGAACGCATGGCTCTGCCCCCCTGCCACGTGCTTTTCCAGTTCTACGTCGCGCACGGTCGCCTGTCCTGCCAGCTCTATCAGCGCAGTGCGGATATTTTTCTGGGAGTACCCTTTAACATCGCCTCCTACAGTCTTTTACTGCTGATGATTGCGCAGGTGACGGGGCTCAAGCCCGGTGAATTTGTTCACACCATCGGCGATGCCCATCTCTATTCTAATCACCTGGAACAAGCGGATCTGCAACTTGCCCGAACCCCTTATCCTCTGCCGGAAATGAAACTGAATCCACGCGTAGAATCCCTGCTCAATTTTACCTATGGGGATTTTGAGCTGGTCGATTACTACTTCCATCCGCACATCAAGGCCGAGGTAGCGGTTTAGACCGGATTATTCGCTACAGAGAACGCAGAGGACACAGAGAAGATAACAGCTTACGCTAAACGGTCCTGTAAGTTTCTCGGAACACCGTGTAAACACTGCTGATTCGACCCCGGATGAGAAACCCTCTTAAATTCAACAAACTCTGCGCCCTCTGCGACCTCTGCGGTTAATCGGTGAGAATGGCCGACTAGCTTGCAGAACTGACAAAACCCGAGGCATCCGAATGCAAATCGCCATTATCGCCGCCATGGCTGAAAACCGGGTCATCGGCAAGGAGAACAGCCTGCCCTGGCGATTGCCGGAGGATCTCAGACATTTTCGCCATCTCACCCTCGGCAAGCCGGTCATCATGGGACGCAGGACCTACGAGTCCCTCGGAAAACCTTTACCCGGGCGCAGAAACATCGTCGTTACCTCGAATCGGCACTATGTGGCCGGCGGCTGTGCGATTGTCCACTCGCTGGAACAGGCCCTGGAAGATGTCGCGGAAGCGCCCGAGGTCATGATCATCGGTGGCGCGACCCTGTACGCCGAGGCGCTGCCAAGGGCTCATCGGTTGTATCTGACCCTGGTGCACCAGGTATTTTCCGGGGACGTCTGCTTTCCGGAATTCGACCTCTCGGAGTGGCGGGAGGTCGAGCGTGAGGACCATGAACCGGACGACCGCAATCCCGTTGCGTTCAGTTTCATAACCCTGGTGAGAAAAGCGCGACAGGGGCGTCGCGTTTACGGACCTAACGACGGAAATTCGGGCTAGGGTAGATTGCTCAACACCCCTTAACCACGGATGGACACGGATTAACACGGATGGAACTTCCATTACTTTGGCCTTCCCGTTGAGGGTTGGTCCGGCCGATTATTCGCCTGCTTTCGCTTATCACGACAAATCCGTGTCTATCCGTGGCTTCGTTTGCTTCTCAGGCCCGAGGGCCGGGTCTCTCAATACCCTTTCGGTTTGTGCGCTCCGGGGCAGGGTACCTGGTATAGCTTGAGTCCCTTCTTCGTGATCTTCAACGCGGTGAGTTGACCGCCCCACAAACAACCGGTGTCCAGCGACCAGACGTTGAAACTGTTGTGTAAGCCGAGGGTCGACCAGTGACCACAGATGATTCTGCCTTCTCGGCTGGCGCGGCCCGGTACCTGGAACCAGGGAAGATAGGGTGCCGGTTGGGTGCCGGGGGGGCCCTTTTCGTTCATTGCCAGGTTTCCTGCCGGGTCGCAGTAGCGCAGGCGCGTAAAGCAGTTAGTGATAAAGCGCAAACGGTCCATCCCGCTGAGGTCTTCGGTCCAGCGCTGGGGCTTGTCGCCGTACATTTGCTGGCAGAAAGCATGAAATCCCTCCCCACGCAGGGCCCTCTCAACCTCATGGGCGCGTACCAGGGCGGTGGGGATGTCCCATTGCGGTGGCAGCCCTCCATGCAACAGGCTGAAGCCGCTCTCGGCATCGTGATGCATGAGCGGTCGGTGGCGCAACCATTCCAGCAGCTCAACTCCGTCGGAGGCCTCGAGGATATCGTGAAACGTGTCGTCGCGGTGGAACTCAAGATTTCCCTGGCTTACGGCGAGCAGATGCAGATCGTGGTTACCCAGGACGTTAACAACCATCTCGCCGAGACCTTTCAGAAAACGCAGAACCGCCAGAGACTTGGGGCCGCGGTTGGCGATATCTCCCACCAACCAGAGTCTGTCTCGCCCAGGGCCGAACTTGATCAGTTCTAATAACGCCCGAAATTCATCATAGCAACCCTGGATGTCTCCGATGGCATAGATCGCCATCTCGGACAGGCTCCTAGTGCAGCGTGTAGGGAGTGGCCAGTGAGAATGGTGCTATTTCGGCGTTGAAAAATACGCCGTCGTCCGCCATCATTTCGTAACTGCCCTGCATGCTGCCAACCGGTGTTCCGATCATCGTGCCGCTGGTATAGCGAAAGTTCTCTCCGGGCCGCAGGTAGGGCTGTTCACCCACCACGCCTTCACCGTTGACCTCCTGCACCTTGCCGTTGGCATCCGTAATGATCCAGTGCCTGTTCAGCAGACGCGCCGCCTCGGTGCCCGTGTTGCGGATGGTAATCGTATAGGCAAACACATAGTGATTCGCATCCGGGGATGATTGGGCCTCAACGTACTCGGTTTCTACGTCCACGGTGACACTGTGGGCATTTTCCTGACTCATTGCTCAGTACCTGGGTAAACCTAAAACCGGCAGTTGACCGCTTCGGGAAAACGATAGCTGCCTGAGTGTCATAGCCTTTATCCGGCAACGATATAGAGACCGTCACGGAAAAGCAAATAATGTCTAAAGTAATTTAAATATCCTGACGTTAACCGTACAAACAGATGGAAATTCTGATCGATGCGGGCATTAACGGGAGCAGGCTGGATACTCTCGGGGCTGCTGATTCTAACATGCCCCGTGCAGGCCGTGGATGAGGTTCAATCGCTGGTATCGGCTGCAACCGCTGGCCGGCTCGCACAGGTGCAGGATCTGCTCGCCGATGGGGTGGACGTCAACGGAAAGAGCGGATTGGGGCGCACGGCACTGAGTGGTGCTGCATTCAATGGAAACCTGCGCACCTTGCGCGCCTTACTGGCCGCGGGTGCCGATGTGAAACTGATCGATGCCCGGGGACGCACGGCACTCATGGAGGCGGTCGTGTCCGGATACGCAGACGTGGTGGAACTGCTGATAACCATGGGCGCGGATGTAAACGCCAAAGACAAGGCCGGAGATTCACCCTTGAAGATCGCAACGCGGGGTGGACACTCAAGGATTCAGGAGCTTCTGCAAACGGCGGGTGCGACAGAGGACGAGGAAGAGGAAGACTAGGAACAAGGTTCTTGCAATACTGGATGAATTTGTTAAGGTCTTACCGCGAATTAAAGGTGTAACCTGTGACGACGGTCAAAGATCTTACCTTAGGAATATACCAATGTCTGTAGTAGACCAACCGTATCGGGGTTGAAAATGAGAAAGACGAGACATTCCCATAAAAAGCCGGATTTTCTGGCGGTACTGGTCATCTTGGTCGCCGTGAGTGTCCTTGTAAGTGCAACCTTACAGGCGCATGTCGAAAGTTCAACGGAAACGGCGGTGATGGCGGCACAACTGGAAAAGGACTCCGATATGGCGCTTCAGCCCCGCTAGGGGACGTTGTCGATCTTGTCCACAAGCCAACCTGTTACCCACTGAATTCAGCCTTTCCGGGGGTGTATACCCCTTTATTCTCCGTAATTCGCGCTTTTTGGTTGTCCCCGCCTGCGTCGAGCGTTTGGATGTGGTACATTCTTCCCCGCTCTTCAGACCCGGAAATCTTCATAACGAGAGGATTTTCTGAGATAACCATATGAGCAACCCCAAACACACGCTTTTCTGGATGGCCCTCTATCTGGCGATAGTGGCGGCAATCTGTTTTGCGCTTTACGAACCGCTCAAGGGTGCCTTCCTCGCAAATTGGGTATTCAACAGCCTGATCCTGGGCGTCTTGCTGGTCGGGATCGGCATCACCGTGCGGCAGGTCCTGGTGCTGGAGCGGGAGCTGA